>NZ_JBHXBO010000076.1:0-17642 GCF_042726775.1 Oerskovia sp. NPDC060287 | reverse complement strand
CGGCGGAACACCCCTCCCGCCGTCGGGCCGCCTTCTGCGTCCCCGGGCCGGGGCGGACGCGCACGACGTGCGCGAGCATGGGGGCATGCGCCTCACCGCCGAGCTCGGAGACATCACGACGGTCGACGTCGACGCGATCGTCAACGCTGCGAACTCGTCCCTGCTCGGGGGTGGTGGGGTCGACGGGGCGATCCACGCCGCGGCCGGCCCCCGGCTGCTCGCCGCGTGCCGCGAGCTGCGACGCACGTCCCTGCCCGACGGCCTGCCCGTGGGCGGGGCGGTCGCGACGCCGGGCTTCGACCTGCCGGCACGGTGGGTGATCCACACGGTCGGCCCGGACCGCCACCGCGGCCAGACCGATCCGACGCTCCTCGCCTCGTGCTTCACGACCTCCCTGGACGTCGCCGCCGGGCTCGGTGCCGTCTCGGTCGCGTTCCCCGCCGTGAGCGCGGGCGTCTACGGGTGGGACGCGCACGAGGTCGCACAGGTCGCGGTACGGGCCGTGCGCGCGTGGGGGGCCCAGGACGACCAGGGCATCGAGGCCGTGCGGTTCGTCCTGTTCAGCGGGAGGCTGCTGAGCGCCTTCGAGGGCGCGCTCGCCGAACCCGGGACCTGACCACCGCAGAGCCTGCAGCGCGGTGGGCCCGGCTCACGAGCCCGTCGGATTGCCGTGCCCCCGTCCGCCCCTCACAGTGTGGAAATGAACCTCTTCGAGGAGGAGACGGTCCGTGTCCTCGAGCTTCTGCGCTCGGGCACGAGCATCGCGCTCGTCGGCATGATCGGCAGCGGGCGCAGCGCGGTCGTGCGGGCGGTGGTCACCGAGCTCGAACGCACCGGGGCTTCCGTCGAGCACGTGCGAGGGCACGCGGGGCTGCGGAAGGTCCCCCTCGCCGCACTCAGATCTCTCGACCTCGGCCTGGTCCCCCGTGCCGGAGGACGCCCTCCCGACCTGCTCGACGTCGCTGACGCGCTCTCACGGCGACTGACGGCCTCGACCCAGCCCGTGCTCGTCGTCGACGATCTCGAGACGGTGGACCCGGAGAGCCTGACCGTCGTCGACATCGCCCGCGAACGTACCGGTGCGCCGCTGCTCGCCGCGAAACGCCCCCGCACCATGCACGACTCCGACCAGGTGCTGACCCTCCCGGCGGACCAGGTGCGCATCGAGCTGGGAGCGCTGCGGTACGACGACGTCTCGGCACTCCTGGCGGCCACGCTCGACGGACCGGTCGACAGCGGGACGGTCGTGCGGGTCCTCACGTACACCGCGGGGAACCCTCGGCTCGTGGTCTCGGTCGCCCTGGCAGCGGCTCGGGACGGCCTCCTGACCCGCTACGCCGACGGGTGGCGCATCTCCGCCCCGGACCTGTGGTCACCGTCGTCGTGCGGAGTCGTCGAGTCGTTGCTGCACGGCCTCGATCGTCCCGCACGGGACGCGGCGCTCCTGCTCGCCGGTCTCGGGACACAACCGCTCGACACCGTGCTCGACGTGATCGCCCCCGGAGGCCTCGAACCTCTCGAGGAGCGAGGCCTGCTGGCGTTCGTCGAGGAACCCGACGGCCGGACGACGGCCACCGTCACGCCTCCCGTGCTCGTCGACTGCCTGACCTATCGGCGGTCCGAGGTGCCGCGGGCATGGGCCCGGGCGGTCCTCGCGCCTCACGGCGTGACGCCGACCACCGACCGTCGCGGCGCTCCCCGGCGGGACGGGTCCCGTCAGGACGCGGCCCTCGCCCGCTACCACGAGGTCCAGGCGGACGTCCTCGGGAACGCTCGGTGGGCGCAGTGGGAGGAGGAACCGACCGTCGCGAACGCGGAGGCGTACCTGTCCGCCGTCTGGGAGGCGTCGCCCGACGCGCGCCGTGTCGAAGAGGTCTTCCGGGCCACGGTCGTCCCCCCGGACGCCACAGACGTCGTCGTCCTCACGCGCTACCTGACCCTCGAGGCGCAATGGGACGGCTACGTCCGTCGCAACCTCTCGGGCGCACTCGCGCGCCTGCGCGGATACGCCCACGACCGTCCCGACATCGCCCCCGAGCTCGTCGCCTACGACCTGCTGCTGCAGGCCGCGATCGGTCCCGTCCCTGACGGGTACGTCGAGCTGCTCGGGCCGTACGTCGAGTCGGACGCCCCCCGCGCGCTCCCCGTCAGGGTCCTCGCCTACCTGCACACGCTCGCCCTCGAGCCGGCCGAGGCGCAACGCGTCCTGGAGATCGAGACTCCCGCGTCTCGCTTCTCCGAGGACTACGACCTCTTCCGGGACGGGCTGCTGTCTCTCGTGCGCGGTCGCTGGACCGAGATGGCGACGATCGCGACCGGAGCCTGGTCCCAGTCACGCCGGGACCTGAACCGCCTCGGGCAGTCGGTCTCCGGATACGTCGCGTCGCTCGCCCTCTTCCTCACCGGTCGGTGGAACGAGGCGGAGAGCATCATGCACTCGGTCTTCGTGCTCGGTCGGCCCAGCGGCCTCATGAGCCCGCTGCATGCAGGGATGCTGCGGCTCTCGGGTCTCGTCGCGGCATGCGAGGGCAGGGCGGACGTCGCCGAGTCGCTCGTCACGCACGCAGACCGTCCCCACACGCCGGACGGCCCGGGTCCGACGACGGCGCGCGCGTTCTCCGACGTGGTCCGGGGGGTCGTCGACAAGGACGCCTCGCAGGTCACGGCAGCCTTTGCCGCCGTCGCGGACGAGCGCCGCGGACGAGGCCTGGCCGCGACGGAGCTCCTCGAGCTCCTCCTCCAGCTCGTGGTCCTGCCCGACGTCGCCGGGGTCCGGCGCCTCGGCGAGCTCGTCGAGTCCCACGAGCTGGACGAGCTCGCACCCCTCGCCCGCCTCGCCGCGGTCCTCGTCGACGACGACGGGTTACCGACCGACGACGAGATCAGCGCGCTGCTGACCTCCGACCAGACGTTCGTCGCCGCGTGCCTCGTCGGGCACGCAGCGCGAACGGCGAGAACGGCGGACGAGGCGCGTGCGGACGCGCTCGACGAGATCCTGACGCAGTTCGGTCCCGAGAGCGGACCGCACACCCTGGACGCCGCCCACAGGGAGGCGTCGCCGTCCCTCCTGACGGACCGCGAGACCGAGGTGGCGCTGCTCGCCATGACGCTGCGTAACGTCGAGATCGCGGAGCGGCTCGGCGTCTCGGTACGTACGGTCGAGAACCACGTCTCGAACGGCATGCGCAAGTCCGGGGCACGCAATCGCGACGACCTGTCCCAGGTCGCCGCTCGTCGGGCACGTTGAGGGGCGAGAGAGATCCTGGGACTCGCACCCGGCCAGGTCCTGCTTCCCGGCCAGCCCGACGGGCACGCCGAGGAGCCCCGCCCGAGCAGGGCGAGGCTCCTCCGGAGGTGACGGTCAGCTCTCGGCTCCACGGCGACGGCGGCTCACCAGGGTGAGCACACCGCCCGTGCCGACCAGGACGAGGAACGTCGCGAACAGGACACCGGCGGACGTCCCGGTCTCGGCGAGCGATCCGTCGAGCTCGGTCGCCGTGGCCGCGTCCAGGCCTGCCGCGACGAGCACCGGGCTGGCCGGGTCGGTCAGGTCCGCAGAGACCGGGTCGGTGGGCCCGGCCGGCACGACGGGCGTCACCGGGTCCACCGGGTCCACCGGGTCGACCGGGTCGACGGGGTCGACGGGGTCCACCGGTGCCGGCGGGAGCGCGGCGAAGTCGATCGCCGCCCAGTCCCACGCCACGGTCTTCTGGTCGAGGTTGCCGAAGCCGATGAGGAAGTGGTCGTTGCCCGTGAGGTTGCCCTCGTCGTCGTAGCCCGAGTTGTCGCGCCCCTTGTAGAAGTGGGGGCTGCCCTGCTCGGTGCCTTCCGCCGAGCCCCAGATCTGCAGGGCGGGGAGCGTCGCGACGTCGGTGCCCGCGGGAACACGGACGAAGACCCTCTGCCCGGGGGTGATCGAGGTGACCGGGCGTCCGGCGGAGTCGACGAGGACCACGCCTGCCGGCAGGGCGGACCCGTCGGTGGTCCGCAGCTCGACGTTCACGTCACCCGCGCCACCGACGAGGGTGACCGTGAAGCCGAAGTCGGTCGACCCGTCCTCGTTGCCCACGTAGCCGTGCGAGACGAACCCGGGCTGAGGGGCGATCCACGTGGTGTTGATCGCCTGCTCGATGAGCCACGCGGCTCCGTGCAGGGTCGCGAGGCGGTCACTCATCCCGTTGTACTGCCAGCCGCTGCCCGTCTCGGCGTCGAACTGCTGGAGGGCGTAGTCGCTGAGGGACACGCTGCCGTCCTCGCCGACCACGAAGAACAGCCCCATGACGTCGTGGCCGGTCGAGAAGTACCACACCGCGAACTGCGTGGCCTCGTACGCGATGAACTCGTCGTAGCGCTCGTGGCTCGCTGCGATCTCCTCGGGGGTGTATCCGTTCTCCTCGGTCATCCACTCGCTGTCGGGGTAGGCGATCGTGACGCCGGCCCGCTCGAGGAACGCGCGCGCGTCGGCGACGCGGGCGTCCCAGTCGACCCCGCCCTTGAAGCCGTTGCCGAGCACCGTCTGCTGCCCGGCCGTGTTGGACCAGTGGATGCCGTCGGCGTCGGGTGACGCCGTCTCGCGGTTCCACGCGTGGTACCAGTAGTCGGCGATGTCCCGGTCGTAGACCATCTGGGTCGAGCCGTCCTCGTGGACGATCTCGTGGTGCAGGATGTGCAGCTGCGGCTGGCCGTACCAGCCGGCCCAGTCACGCCCCGAGCCGCCTTCCTCGGGCTCCGTGAAGTACCAGTAGTCGCACGAGAAGCCGTGCTCACCGCCGTCGTGCCAGTGCGGGGAGTAGCTCGGGTCGGGGTACGACGCGGGCATCGCGTCCGACGCCGTGACCGGCGCCGACGCGGCCGCGGGCGCGGAGGTCGGCGGGACGGTCGACGCGGTGTCGTGCTCGTCGACGAGAGTGCTTTCAGCATCGGGGCCGGCGTCGCCGAGCGACTCGTCCGCGTCACCCGAGGCCCCGGTGAGCGTCTCGTCCGTTCCCACGGGGCCGGAGTCGGGGGACGACACGTCGGCGGCGGGAGCGGAGGGGGCCTCGGGGGCGACCGATCCGTTCTCCGAGGTGGCGTCGGGCTGTTCGACGGGGTCGGCCACGAGGCCGGTGTCCGCCTCGAGCGCGGCCTCGACGGCCGCCACGGACTCGGGAGTCAGGTGAGCGTCCTCGGCGCCGTCGACGGCGAACGCTGCGGTCGGGCTGACCGTGGCAGCCAGCGTCAGGACGCCGATCGCCGAGACCGCGGTGCGTGATTTCCAGGTGACCTTGCTCATGTGCTCGTTCCTCTCGTCGTTCCTCGGGGGGCCTCCTGCCTGTTGGCGGAGCGCCCAGGTCCCGGGTGGTCGTTCGATCGGGACGGGCCGAGTGCGGCGGGACGACCTTCGGGATCGGACCGGTGGTACCGGCCTCCGCCATGCACAGAACGCTAGGAGCCGCTCCGGGTGCTGAGTCCGAGCCGTACGACGGACGGGGGCGCCTCCCGGCGTGGAAGTCCGTTTCGTCGTGAAGGTTTCACCCTCGCTAGGTGCTGGTCGAGAGCTACGTAGGTGGTGCACGGTCGCGAGGTCGTGCACCGGCTGTCGTGCCCCGCGCCCGGCGGAGGGGGCCCTCGCGGCATCGCTCAGGGGTCCTCGTGCGACCTTTACCAACTTGTGATTTTCGAAGTATCAGATACTTGCTTTCCTCCCCCTCTCGCCCGTTGCTAGCGTCGACGGTGATTTACCTGATACTCGGAGTCGCACCAAGGTGATGGGCGCTCCGCGATCAGACCGGCAACGAGGCCGGCCACGAGAGGACCCTCGCACATGACAACCCACGCACTTCCGCGCCCTTCGCGCGCGCACTCAGCCCTGACCATCGGCGCCCTGGTGGCGTTGGCACTCGTCGTCGTCGTGCTCGTCGGCTATCTCCTCCTCTTCAACGGCAAGGTGGCCGACGGCGCCACGCGCCTCGACGACGGAGCCTCCCGTCTCGAAGCGGGCGCAGCCGAGCTGGCCGACGGCGCGACCCGCGCCGAGGACGGCGCAGGCAAGGTCGCCGACGGGTCGAAGGCCCTCGAGGACGGGGCGAAGACCCTCTCTGCGGGCGCGACCCAGGCGTCGAGCGGCGCCGAACAGCTCGCGGCCGGCGGGGTCACCGCGCTCGACGGCGCCGCGCAGCTCGCTGCCGGAGCCGACGAGCTCAACGCCGGAGCAGCCAGGCTGGCCCCCGGGGCCGCGGAGGCCGCAGACGGTTCAAGGAAGCTCGCCGCCGGGGCGCAGACCCTCGACGGCAAGATCTCCGCCGAGCTGGCACCGGGAGCCACCAAGGTCTCCGACGGCACGGCCAGGGCATTCGCCGGATCGGGCGAGCTCAGCAAGGGCCTCAACTCCGAGCTCGCCCCCGGAGCAGCCCGAGCCTTCGCCGGATCACAGACGCTCACCACCGGCCTCAACGACAAGCTCGCCCCGGGGGCCGCCAGGGTCGCCGGCGGCGCCGCCCAGCTCCACGCCGGATCCGGCGACCTGAGCGGCAAGCTCACGAGCGAGCTGGCCCCGGGCGCAGCGGACCTCGCACTGGGGGCTTCGACCCTCTCGACCGGTGCTGCCGGAGCCGCCACGAGCAGCAGTTCCTTGGCCACCGGTGCCCGCGGCGTCTCCGACGGCGCGACCGCACTCGCCAGCGGCTCCGCCACCGTGGCGGCCGGCGCAGCCCAGATCCACGACGGCGCGAGTGCGCTGTCCGCCGGGTTGGACCAGGCAGCGGTCTCGGCGAAGTCGTTGAAGGACGGATCGGCGGGTGTCGCAGCAGGTGCCGCCGGCGTGGAGTCCGGTGCCGCAGACCTCGCCAGCAGTCTTGCCGCTGTGTCGGGCGCGGTACCGGCCGACTCTCCCCTGAAGGCCCAGCTCGATCAGCTCGCAGGTGCCGCCGCTGAGCTCTCGGCGGGAGCATCGTCGGTCGAGTCCGGGGCGAAGAAGGTCGCCGAGGGAACTGCCCAGCTCCACGTGGGACTGGCCGGAGAGAAGGGGCTCGCGAACGGCGCCCGGTCTCTGACTGCGGGATCCGCCGCCCTCAAGACCGGGAGTGCGGACCTCGACAAGGGCGCCCAGACACTGCAGACGGGAGCGAAGCAGGTGGCCGACGGGGCCGGACAGCTCTCCGTCGGGCTGGGCGATCTCTCGCGCGGTGCTGCACAGGTCAAGGCCGGGTCGCAGCGCGTCGCCACGGGTGCCGAGGCCGCTGCCACCGGCGCAGCGACGCTGAGCACCAAGCTCGGCGAGCTCGCCCCCGGCGCCGCCGAGGTCGCGACCGGCGCGAAGGACGCCGCCACCGGCGCCTCCACCCTCACCATCGGACTCGGCGCACTCGCCCCCGGCATCCAGAAGGCCGCCACCGGCGCCAGCGATCTCAACACCGGGCTCAGCGCACTCGCCCCCGGCGCGCTCAAGGTCTCCGACGGGGCCTGGGCCGCGGCGGACGGGGCGGGCACGCTCTCGACCAAGCTCGGCGAGCTCGCTGCGGGCAACACGAAGCTCGCCACGGGCGCCCGTGACCTCTTCGCGGGCACGACCAAGCTCGAGGACGGCTCGCTCTCGCTGCACACCGGCATCACGACGCTGTCGAACGGTGCCACGACGCTCGCCGCGGGCAACGCCGCGCTCGCCGAGGGCGCGGGCACGCTGCACGCCGGGACCACGACGCTGGCCGACGGTGCGGGCGACCTCGCCGAGGGCACCTCGACGCTGGCGGACGGCGCCGGCACGCTCGCCGACGGGACCGTCGAGATCTCGGACGGCACGGCCAAGATGAAGTCGGACGTCGAGAACAGCCCCGCGGGCAAGCTGTCGATGGGCGCCTCAGCGATCCTGGGTGGGGGGCTTCTCGCCGGGGTGTTCGGCGTAGGACTGGGAATGCGCCGCCGGCTCACCATCTGAGCACCGGCTGACCAGCGCGATCCCGCGCGGCGCCTTCACAGTCGACGGTGACGCCGCGCATCTCGAGGGTGGCGGGGCCGTGTCCATGACCTGGACGCGGCTCCCGCCGCCCTCGCTCTGCGTCGTCGGCCGGGCGCGGTACGGCAAGTTGTCAATCCAGCGTGTACTTGCCAGATAGGAAAGTAGATGCTTCGATGGATACATGAGCCACGACGCACTCTCCCCCGCCGCCCCGAGCCCCCAGGAAGCCGCCGCGGTGCTGGCCCTCGCGGAATCCAGCACCCGCACGACCAGGCTCCGCGGGGCCCGCTGGGTCAGGACGTACCTCCTGGGCTGGGGGCTCGGCAGCATCGGCCTCGTGCTCGCGATCGGCATGGGCGGACAGGTCGGGTTCTTCGTCGGCATGGCGGCCTGGGCGGCGCTGGTCACGATCGGCGTGACCTGGGCGTCGCGTCAGGGCTTCCTGGCACAGGGGTCGCGCCGGCGCCTCGCGGTTGCCGCGGCGGCATGGGCCGTGGTCTACGGTGCGACCCTCGTCGTCGGCCTGCCCGGACAAGCGGGCAACCTCGCCTACTGGCTGCCCGCGGCGCTGGTCTCGGCCGTCCCGATGGTTGTCGTCGCCCTCTGGCCGCGCCGCGAGGAGCAGGCAGCATGACCGAGACCCACCCCCGTCACCGGCTCGACGACGTCATCCACTCCCCCGTCCGCCTCTCGGTCGTCGCGGCGCTCGCCGGGGTCGAGAAGGCCGACTTCAAGTCGCTGCGCGACACGATCGAGGTGTCCGACTCGGCCCTCTCCAAGCAGCTCACGGTGCTCGAGGAGGCTGGCTACGTCGAGATCAGCAAGGACCGTGTCGGCCGTCGACCACGGACCTGGGCGTCCCTCACACCCGCGGGCCGCGCCGCGCTGACCAGCCACCTCCAGGCGCTGCGCGCGATCGCCGAGCAGCAGCTCCCTCCGGTCGCCGACGCCTGATCCACAGGTCCTGTGGACGGGAGCCGTGCACAGGCCCGCCGACCGGCGCTCGTTCCACAGGACCACGCCCTCCGGCACCGCACGTGGGTGCCGTGCGCAAGAGTGGGACCATGACCACGACCGAGGCCACGTCCCCCGAAGCCACCTCGCCCGCTCCGCTCGCCGCACCCGTCGACACCCCCAGCCCCGCGCCGGGTGCCCGCTGCTTCGGCGACGGCGACCCGCTGTACGAGGAGTACCACGACACCGAGTGGGGCATCCCGGTCCACGGGGACGAGGCACTGTTCGAGCGGTTGGCCCTCGAGGCCTTCCAGTCGGGACTCGCCTGGATCACCGTCCTGCGCAAGCGCCCGGCGTTCCGCGCGGCCTTCGCGGGCTTCGACCCCGAGGTCGTCGCGCGCTTCACCGAGGAGGACGTCGAGCGGCTGCTCCAGGACGCGTCGATCATCCGCAACCGGATGAAGATCGAGGCGACCATCTCCAACGCCCGCGCCCTGCTCGCGCTGCACGAGCAAGGCCGGACGCTCGACGACCTGGTCTGGTCGTTCGCACCGGGCGGCTCACGCGCACCCGAGGGCGGCACTCCCCCCGACCGCCCTCGCCCCGCGACGTTCGCGGACCTCGCGGCCAGCACCCCTGAGTCGGTCGCCCTGGCCAAGGCGCTCAAGAAGGAGGGCTTCAAGTTCATCGGCCCCACGACCGCCTACGCGGCCATGCAGGCGTGCGGGCTCGTCGACGACCACCTCGCCACGTGCCCGGTCGTGACCTCGCGCTGAGCACGGCTCCGGGCCACTTGCTATAGCAGAAGAGTTCCACTCCGTGAGATGAGGTGCGATCATGAGGACCATGTCCTCGTACGTCAGCGTCCTCGACCTCTTCTCGGTCGGCATCGGGCCCTCGAGCTCGCACACCGTCGGCCCCATGCGGGCCGGCACCACGTTCGCGCGCTCGCTCGAGCAACGCGCCGTGCTCGACCAGGTCGCCACGGTCAAGGTCGTGCTGTGCGGGTCGCTCGGCGCGACGGGGATCGGGCACGGGACCCCGGACGCCGTGGTCGCCGGGCTCCGAGGCCTCGACCCGGAGACGTGCGACCCCGACGAGGTCCCCGGGAGCTGGGAGCGCCTGGGCGACGGCCACGAGGTCCGCATCCTCGGCCACCGAGCCGTGACCATGTCGAGCGCCGACGTCCGCCTGGCCCCGCTCACCCGGCTCCCGGGCCACCCCAACGGGATGCGGTTCACCGCTCTCGACGCGAGCGGCGACGTCGTGGCCGAGCAGGTCTACTACTCGGTCGGCGGCGGGTTCGTCCTCACCGAGCAGGAGCTCGAGGCCGCCGCCGCGAACGAGGAGGCCCAGCACACCGCCGAGCTCGCAGGTGCACCGATCGACCCGGCCACCGAGCCCTCGGACGTCCCGCACCCGTTCGCCAACGCGGCCGAGCTCCTGGCGTCCTGCACGCTCGAGGGTCGATCGATCGCCGAGACGGCGTGGGAGAACGAGGTCTCGCTGCGCCCGGCGTCCGAGGTCGGCGCGGGGCTCGACCGGATCTGGCGGACCATGAGCGAGTGCGTCGACGCGGGGCTGGACCGCCGCGGCATGCTCCCGGGGAGGCTCAAGGTCCGCCGTCGGGCCCGGGCGCAGCGCGAGAAGCTGGAGGCTGCCGAAGCCGCTGAAGCCGCGAGCGGGGCGGTCGCTCGCAACGACCACTCGATCGAGTGGCTCCAGGCCTACGCCATGGCCGTCAACGAGGAGAACGCCGACGCCCGCCGCGTCGTCACGGCCCCCACCAACGGGGCCGCAGGCATCCTGCCCGCCGTCGGCCGCCACTTCCTGCGGATCCACCCGGACCTCGCAGCCGACGAGGACGCCGCCCGCCTCGCCATGCGCACGTTCCTGCTCACCGCCGGCGCGATCGGCGCGCTCTACAAGCGCAACGCATCGATCTCGGGGGCGGAGGCCGGGTGCCAGGGCGAGGTCGGCTCGGCCTGTTCCATGGCGGCGGGGGCCATCTGCGCGGTGCTCGGCGGCACTCCGGCGCAGGTGGAGAACGCCGCGGAGATCGCGATGGAGCACAACCTCGGGCTCACGTGCGACCCGGTCGGCGGACTCGTCCAGGTCCCGTGCATCGAGCGCAACGCGATCGCGGCCTGCACCGCGGTCTCGGCCGCCAAGCTGGCCCTCCAGGGAGACGGCGCGCACGTCGTCTCGCTCGACACGGTCATCGAGACCATGCGCCAGACGGGGCTCGACATGTCGACCAAGTACAAGGAGACGTCGACGGGTGGCCTCGCGGTCAACGTCATCGAGTGCTGAAGGCGGTCCGGCTGAACGAGCGCTGAGAGCGGTCCGCATCGACGAGTGCTGGGTGTCCTCCGGCAGCGCCCCGCACCGGAGTCCCAGCGCGCCGACCACTCCCGCCTGACATGATGGCGAGATGTCCGGCTCGTCCCCCGATCGAGCGCGCCGCGCTCCGGCGCCGCGTTTCTCGCTGCGCGCCGTGGTCGCGCCCCTGACGTCCGGGGCGACGGTCCGGGCGGGGGTCTTCCTGGTCGTGGGCGGCGTGGTGGCCGGGGCGTACGGGCTGCTCGGCGCAGGGTTCCTGCAGATGTTCGCCGAGCCGCGGACCGCGACCCCCACGACCGTCGTGCTCGCGATCGTCGCGACGATCCTCGCCGCCGTGCCGCCCTTCCTCGCCCCGGTCCGAGCGGTCGAGGTCCTCGCGGTGCGCACCCTGCTCGACGTCGACGTCCCCGTCCCGTCGAGCAGGCCCGGCGCGGCCGCCCGGTGGCGTGGTGCAGCCTGGTTCGTTCTCCACCTGCTGCTCGGACTTCTCGTCGTCGCCGTGCTGCTGGCCGTGGTCCCGCTCGTGCTCGACCTGGTGCTCTCGGTGTTCGGCGAGCCGTTCGTCGACCCCGGGTGGCTGACGGGGGTGCTGGAGGGCGAGGCGGCTCGTGTCGCGCTCGCGCTGCTCGTGCTCCTCGCCCTGCCGTACGCCGTCGTCGGAGCACGTGCCGTGCTGCGGGCGGCGGCACCGGCACTGCTGGGCCCCGACCAGAGCGAGCGCATCGCGGAGCTCGAGGCGCAGGCAGCGCGCCTGACCGCACGCAACCGTCTCGCCCGCGACGTGCACGACGGCGTCGGCCACGCCCTGACGATCACCGTGCTCCAGGCCGCGGCGGCCACCCGCACCCTGGAGACCGACCCGCAGGCGTCGCGACGTGCGCTCGAGGCCATCGAGGAGACGGGTCGCCACGCGCTGGCCGAGCTCGACGACCTGCTGAGACGCCTGCGCGACCCCAGGAGCGACGCATCGACCGAGCACGACGACGACGTCGCGATGCTCGTCAAGCACGCCCGTGCTGCGGGGGCGCACGTCACGCTGCGCCTCGTGGGCGAGGTGGGCCGGGCACCGCTGACGGTGACGGTGACGCGCGAGATCTACCGGATCGCCCAGGAGTCGCTCACCAACGCGCTGCGGCACGCGCCGGGAGCACCGATCCACGTCCAGGTGGTCCGCGCGGACGACCTCCGGATCGAGGTCCGGCACCCGTGGTCGTCCCCGCCGGGCGGGGCGTCGGGTCGGCGGGGCCGCGGGCTCGCCGGTATGGAGGAGCGCGTGACCGCGCTCGGCGGCACGCTCTTCGCGGGGCCCGACGGCGGAGCGTGGGTCGTGCGCGCGTCCCTGCCTCTCGGCGTTCACGGGGCCGCGTCGGGCGAGGTGGCCTCATGAGTCGGACGGATCCTGACGTGACCGGCCAGGCCGGACCCGCGAGGGTCCTGCGTGTCCTCGTCGTCGACGACGAGCCGCTGGTCCGGGTAGGCCTGCGGGTGATCCTCGACGCCGAGCCCGACCTCGAGGTCGTCGGGGAGGCCGCGGACGGGGCCGAGGTGCCCGGCGCGGTCGAGGCGACCCGGCCCGACGTCGTGCTGCTCGACGTCCGCATGCCGCACGTCGACGGGATCGCCGCGACCCGCGCGATCGTGGCCCGCGGACCCGCTCCCCGGGTCCTCGTCATGACGACGTTCGAGAACGACGACCACGTGCTCGACGCGCTCCGCGCGGGCGCGCACGGCTTCCTCCTCAAGCGAGCGCGCCCCGAGGAGCTGGCCCAGGCCGTGCGGGTCGTCGCCCACGGGGAGTCGCTCCTCTTCCCCGACGCGGTGCGACGCCTCGCGACCGCTCACCCGGCACAGGGCGATGCCCTGCGCTCGGCCCGGCTCACCGAGCGCGAGGGCGACGTGCTGCGCCTCATGGCCACCGGGAGGTCCAATACGGAGATCGCCGGCGAGCTGTTCCTCGGGGTGGAGACCGTGCGCACCCACGTGGGCAACCTGCTCGCCAAGCTCGGTGTCCGCGACCGCACGCAGGCCGTCGTCGCAGCCTACGAGTCGGGCTTCGTGCGACCGAACCCCTAGGGCACGAGGTTCGAGGGGACTGTCGAGCCCCCGTGCAGGGCTCCCGCGGGTCGGCGAGGATGGTTCCGAGCCCCACGACACGGATCCAGGAGGCGACACCATGACGAAGTATCTGATCACCTTCCCGAGTGCAGCGATGGTCGTTCCCGACGACGAGCTACCGGCCGTCTCGGACGCGTCCCGCGCGGTGGTCGAGGAGGCGAAGCAAGCAGGGGTCTGGGTGTTCGGCGCCGCGATCGACGAGGGCGTTCGCCCCGTCCTGGTCGACGGGGACGGCACGGTGACCGAGGGCACGTACCCGCAGACGGAGCAGCTCGACGGCGGCTTCACCCTCCTGGAGGTGCCCACGCGCGAGGAAGCGCTGGCATGGGCCGCGAAGTTCGCGGTCGCCTGCCGGTGCGCGCAGGAGGTGCGCGCCTTCCACTACGACCCCGCGAGCTGACGGGGTCGACCGCCCGACCGCACCCAGGCGGTTCCCCCGTACGGGGGACCCCGCTCACCGGAGCGGGTGATCCCGTCCCGGCCGCACGCCGGGAGCCTGGAGTGACAGCCCGCCGGACCCCCGGCGGCCGTCACCTCGGGAGACACCATGGACGGCTCGGAACTCACGGCCAGCTCGCCCGGCTCGACCACGACCTCAGCAGGACACCGGCACAGCCCGTCCGGTCCCGCCGGCTCACGGCCCGACGGCACGGCACACCCTCCCGGCGACGCCCCCCGATGGTCGCGGTGGGTCCCGGGTCTCACGGTCGCGTGGTGGCTCGCAGGGGCGGTCACGGCCCTCGTGGCCGTCCTCACCGGGCGCCACCTGCCGGTGGGGGCGTCGACGCCCGATGCCGCCGGGACGATCGTCGACTCCGTCCCGAGCGACAGCCTGACCGCGGCGCTCGCCACCCTGGGACTGTTCGGGGCGGCGCACGCGGCGTGGATGACGTCGCGCGCCGCCCGCCCGACGACGCGCCGGGTGCGCGCCGCGGCCGTCACCGTCTCCGTGCTCGTCGCGTCGCTCGGTGTCCTGTTCGCCGACACCAGCCTTCTCGCCCGTATGGGGTACCTCCCCGTGGTCCTCGTCCGGGCACCGTTCGACCCGGAGCTCGCGGGGGCCTTCGAACAGTACGTCGCGCCGGCGTTCCTGCTCCAGCTCGGCGTGCTCGTCGCCCTGACCCTCCTCGTGGTCACGACCGTCCTGTTCGTCCGGCGCAGCAGCGGTGCGTGCGCGGTCTGCGGACGCCTTGATCCGCCGACCCGCGACCACCGCGTACCGGCACCGGTCGGGAAGACCTCCACGACGCCGTCGGGCATCGTGGCCTGGGGACTGCCCGCCGCGATCGTCGCGGCGACCATCCCGTGCCTCTACGCCGTCACGCGGCTGATCTGGGTGCTGGGGTACCCGCTCGGGCTCGACCCCGAGATGTACGAGCAGGACGCCGGCAAGCTGGTCGCTCCCGCCGTGGGCCTCGGACTGTTCGCCGTGGTCGGCGCCGTGCTGACCCTCGGTCTCGTCCAACGGTGGGGAGAGGTCTTCCCCCGCTGGGTCCCTGGTCTGGCGGGGCGTCGGGTCCCCGTCGCGCTCGCGGTCGTCCCCGCCACAGTGGTCGCGGTCGCGATCCTCCCGGCCGGTCTCTCGATGATCAAGGGCCTGCTCGAGATGCCCCCGGCAGAGGTCCTGGCCAGCTGGGCGGCGTTCGGTCCTGGCGTGCTCTGGCCCCTGTGGAGCGTCGCGCTCGGGGTCGCCACGGCCGCGTACGCGACCCGGCGCCGAGGAACCTGCCGGCTGTGCGGTCGTTCGCCCTCGTCGGCCACGCACCGCGTCGCCCGATGAACCGGGTCCCCGTGTGCCAAGGTGGAAGACCAGCACCTTCGACGATCGGACCCCATGCACCAGGAGCACCTGCCGTCCCCGACCCCTCCGGTCCAGCACCTGCACCTGTCGGCGCGCCTCGAGGACCGGATCCGTGCGGCTGCTGTGCGATTCCTCCGGTCGCGGGGGTGGACCCCGCGGATCGAGCCGTACGTCGGCTACGGCACCGACGGCTCGGTGCGCGTCCTGGCGCGCGTGCTGCTGAGCCGTCCGCACCGCCGCGCGGACCTGGTCTGGAACCGGCGGGGGTGGCGCAACTACCTCACGGTCTCGGCCCCCGGCGAGGTGGTGCGCGCGTCCGTGACGCGCACGGGAGCCTCGGGGCTCGACGAGCGTCTCGTCGTGGACCTCGCGGCAGACCGGGACGGCTACGTGGACGGGATGCTCGACGTCGCGCTCGAGGAGGGGTGGCACGACGTGCAGCTCGCGACCGCGAGCGGGGCCGTCGCGACGTCGCGGGTCTTCGTGGTCGGTCCTGGTCGGCGCCTGGGGGTCATCAGCGACATCGACGACACGGTCATGATCACCATGGTCCCCAGCCTGCTGCGCGCGGTGTGGAACACGTTCGGGCTGCACGCGAGCGAGCGACGACCCGTGCCCGGCATGGCCGACCTGTACCACGGCATCGCTTCTGTCCATCCAGAGACCCCCTTCGTGTACCTGTCGAACGGGGCGTGGAACACCGCGGGAAACCTCGAACGCTTCCTCGACCGCAACGGGTTCCCGCCCGGGACGCTGCTCCTCACCGACTGGGGCCCCACCGCCACGGGGTGGTTCCGCAGCGGTCAGGAGCACAAGGGCAACGCGATCGACCGGCTCGTCCGCGAGCTGCCCGACGTCGGATGGCTCCTCCTCGGCGACGACGGACAGCACGACCCCGAGATCTACGCCGCTGCAGCGAAGCGTCATCCGCAGCACATCGCGGCCATCGGCATCCGCCAGCTCAGCGCGGCCCAGCGGATCCTGGCGCACGAGCCGCCGGCACCGTCGGGCAGGAACGGCACCATGTCCCGCGGTGGGACGGGCACCCTCGGCTCGCGCCGCACCCGGCGCCCCGCGCACGGCGTCCCCACGGCGAGCGGGCCCGACGGCGGAGCGCTCGCCCGCGCGCTCGGGCGCGCCCTGCGCTGAGGTCCGCCCGCGCGAGGCGGGCGCCGGCACCTGACCGGTTGGCCCCGTTCGTCACGGGATGATTCCCTGGACACATGACGGACGACCAGGAGCGACGAGGCCCCACAGGTAGCCAGGACCCCACCGAACCGATCAGCCCCGGCTTCCCGGCGCCGGGCGGTCTCACCGGGGGCAGCGTCCCGCCGGCCGAGCCGATCCCGAACGCACCCGACCCGTTCTCCGCGACCGGCGCACCGACCCCGCCGCCCCCCGGCGGCCCGGGTGAGCCCCCGCCCGGAGGCCCGGGCGAGACGCCCTCGGGGAACCGCGCCTGGTGGTGGGCGCTCGGAGGACTGGTGCTCCTCGCGATCGTGGCCGTCACGGTCTGGCTCGCGACCCGAGGTGACGCGGAGGGCGACGACGGTGCCTCTCCCGGCGCGACGCCGTCGGGCACCGTGACCTCCGAGGCCCCGTCGGAGGAACCCAGCCCCGAGCCCACGACCGAGGTCACCACTCCCCCCGCCACGGGCTGCACGCCCACCGAGGGCGGCACGCCCGACGGCGCGAGCACGCACGAGATCATCGACGTCGACTTCGACGGGCGCCCCGACACCGCGTGGTTGACCACGGGAGCGGACCGACGCTTCGGGATCACGACGGCGTCCGGGGCCACGTTCTCGGCCCCCGTGACGACCGCGAGCCCCGTCCCGGCGAGCGCGGTCGTCAACCTCGTCGCGGCAGGCGACGGTGAGGCGCCGATCGGCTTGGTCGACGTGGGCCGCGAGGTGCTCCTGTACTCGGTCGCGAACTGCGCCGTGAACGTCACGCAGAACGCGCAGGACGAGCCGTACACGTTCGACAAGGGCTTCAGCGGCTTCGGTACAGGAGTCGGGTGCACGGCCGTCGACGGCGTGCTGCACCTGGCCGGGCTCAACGCGATGTCGAACGACGGCTCGACCTACACCGTCGCGCGGACGTTCGTCGACCTCGACGAGTCCGCTCGCCGGGCCACGAACGGTCAGACCGAGACCGTGGCCGAGGGGGTCCCGGCGAGCGACCCGGTCGTCGTGACGGCCCAGGAGACGAGCTGCGGCGACCTCGTCGCGGGCGGTGCCGACCCGGGGGGCCCGGTCGAGCCGCAGGGCTGAGCGTCGTCGAGAACGCCGAGGGGGGGCCCGCGAGACAAGGAGAAGGGGCCCCCCCGGGGGGTGGGGGGGGGGGCGGGGGGGGGCCCCCCGCCCCCCCCGGCGCCAATATCACCCCCCTCCCCGGGGGGGGCGCCCCGCGGCGGCGCACCCCCCCCGCGGGGCCCCTCGACTCGATCTCGCAGGCCCTGAGCGACTGGTCCTCCGACGACGTCGCAGCCCT
>NZ_JBHXBO010000075.1:0-17908 GCF_042726775.1 Oerskovia sp. NPDC060287 | reverse complement strand
GCGCCGGCCACCGGCGTACTGCCTTCGTGCCGGTACGCCGGGCACAGTCCTCCGCCAGGGGCAGGGGTCTCTACGAGACCTCCACGTCGTGCTCCCGGGCGCGCCGCCGAGGGCGCCGACGGACGTCCTATGCTCTTGAACCGTGACCCCTCGTAGCCGCTGCTCCTCCGACGTGGCAGCGTGGACCCCGGAGCCGACGACGTGCGCGTCAGGCCACCGAGCAGCGAAGCTCCCTCCTGCGGGCACGCCGCGCACCGGTACAGAGATCGTCGGCCGCGCTTTCGCAGCAGATCCTCACAAAGGTGGCAACATCTCCTCCATGACGGTCCCGCACCGGCCACGCCCTCATCGGGCAGGGTTCCTCCTACCCGACGATCTCCCGTCGGCGGGGTGCTGAGCCCATGGCCCACGACGAGTCCTCCTCGGGTCGCACCCGCCCACCCAGCTTCACGCCGCAGTCAGGGCGAGCAGGTCGTCCCCCGAGCGTGGGTGACGCGATCGCCGTCGGCTCCGACGGTGCGCGACCCGCCCCGCGGAAGCCGACCGAGCCCCTCGCACCGGACGTCCCGCTCGCCGCGGAACCCCGGATCAAGCGGCAGTCGTCGCGCGCGCCGGAGAGCGCTCCGTCGCGACCGGGCACCCCGCCACCTGCTGTGCCCGAGCGTCCGGTCGGGACGAGGACCGAGCGACCGCGGGCATCGGCTCCGCAGCAGTCCGCAGCTCGGGGCGAGGCCCCACCGTCGCTCGCACCGTCACGTGGGAGGACGCAGCGCCCCCCGAGCGCGCCTGTGCGCTCCGTGGGGGCACAGCAGCAAGGTACCGGGGGAACGGCGGGACGTCCGGGTGCTGCCCAGCAGACGCAGCGACCACGCCCCGCGACGCAGGACCGGCCCGCGCGTGGTGCCTCCGCAGCCGCTGTGCGCAGCAGCCGCGCCCCCGGCTCGCCCTCTCCTCGCACCGGAGCTGGCTCACCACCGGGAGCGCGTCCGCCGCTCGACCGGCCGTCGGCCTCCCGTGGTGGATCGGGCTTCCGTCTGCGCAAGGGACGCCTCGCCGCGGTCGTCGGGGTCTTCGCCCTCGTCCTGCTCCTCGCGTGGCCGGTCGGACTGCTCGTGTGGGCCAACGGCAAGATCCAGCACGTCGACGCGCTCTCCGGTGCGCCCGGTACCGCGGGCTCGACCTACCTCCTGGCAGGGTCGGACGCCCGCGGTGGCGACGGGATCGCCGAGGACGGGACGGAGGGTGCCCGAACGGACACCATCATGCTCCTGCACAAGCCGTCGAGCGGCCCCGCCGCGCTCATCAGCCTGCCCCGCGACACCTTCGTCGACGTCCCCGGCAAGGGACCCGCGAAGCTCAACGCCGCCTACTCGTGGGGTGGCGCTCCTCTGCTCGTCCAGACCGTCGAGGGCTTGACCGGTCTGACGGTGGACCACTACGTCGAGATCGGACTCGGCGGGGTCTCGAACGTCGTCAACGCGGTGGGCGGCGTCGACCTGTGCCTCGACTACGACGTCAACGACCCCAACAGCGGGCTCGTCTGGGCCGCCGGGTGCCACGAGGCGGACGGGACGACTGCCCTCGCCTTCGCACGCATGCGCTATGCGGACCCCAAGGGGGACATCGGTCGTGGTGAACGTCAGCGACAGGTCATCGCCGCCGTGAGCCAGAAGGCCGTCGATGCGAGCCTCCTCGTCAAGCCCGGCGACCAGGTGTCGTTGATCGGCGCGGGCCTCGGTGCGATCGAGGTCGACGAGAAGACGGGGATCATCGACCTCGGCAAGCTCGCCCTGGCCTTCCGTGCTGCCAACGGTCCCGACGGCATCACGGGTACTCCCCCGATCTCCAACCCGGACTACCGACCGGGCGGGGTGGGGTCCACGGTGCAGCTCGACCCCGACCTCAGCCCTGCCTTCTGGGCCGACATCCGCGACGGCAAGCTGCCCGCGGGTGTCGTGGGCGGGCTGCCGCAGTCCTAGGCGGCAGGCTCCCGGCGGCCGCGTCGATCGGAGGCAGCGGGACTCCCACGGCTCGGGAGCCCCGCTGCCGCCCGGAACGGTCCCTCTACGCCCCGAACCCCGTCCGACGCTCCCCGGCGACCGAGGCGCGCAGCGCGGCGCCCTTGGCGTGCGCCTGCTCGCTCAGCCCCTCCTGGAAGGCGACCATCTTCTCGCGCAGGTGCGCGGCGTCGTCGTCGGTGCCGGACGCCAGGATGCGCGCGGCCAGCAGGCCTGCGTTGCGCGCGCCCCCGATCGAGACGGTCGCGACGGGCACGCCGGCGGGCATCTGCACGATCGACAGGAGCGAGTCCATGCCGTCGAGGTAGCGCAGGGGCACGGGCACCCCGATGACCGGCAGGGGTGTCACGGCCGCCAGCATGCCCGGCAGGTGCGCTGCGCCCCCGGCGCCCGCGATGACGACCCGCAGGCCGCGCGCGGCCGCGCTGCGCCCGTAGTCGATCATCTCGGTGGGCATGCGGTGGGCCGAGACGACGTCGACCTCGATCGCGACGCCGAACTCGCGCAGCGCGTTCGCGGCCTCCTGCATGACGGGCCAGTCCGAGTCGGAACCCATCACGATCCCCACGACGGGGCTGTCGGTCGTGGGGCTCGTGCCTGTCACTGTGTTCTCGGTCATGTCTCAGGCCTTCGTCTCGTCGGTGGCGGGGTCCGCGGGGAGGGGTTCGCCGCGCAGCAGCGCGGCGGCGCCCAGTGCCCGACGGCGGACCTCGACCAGGTCATGGCCGCTCACGTTCACGTGGGCGAGCTTGCGGCCGGGGCGCACGTCCTTGCCGTACAGGTTGACGCGCGCGTCGGGGAACGCCCCCAGGACCGCGGGCAGCGCGTCGGTCAGCCGGGGCAGGCTCGACCCCAGCACGTTGGCCATGACGGTCCACGGGGCGGTGGGCGACGTGTCGCCCAGCGGCAGGTCGAGCACGGCGCGCAGGTGCTGCTCGAACTGGCTCGTGACCGAGCCGTCGATGGTCCAGTGCCCCGAGTTGTGCGGGCGCATCGCGAGCTCGTTGACCAGGACACGGCGCACCGGGCGGCCGTCGCCCGTGCTCTCGAGGACCTCGAACATCTCGACCGCGAGCACGCCCGTCACGTCGAGCCCCTCGGCGATCGCGATCGCGGCGGTCCGGGCCTCCTCGGCCTCGGTGTCGGTGAGGTCGGGCGCGGGCGCCACGACCTCGGAGCACACGCCGTCGCGCTGGATCGACTCGACCACGGGCCAGGTGCGGACCTCGCCGCTCGGGCGGCGGGCGACCAGGACCGCGAGCTCACGCGTGAAGGGGACCTTCTCCTCGACGAGGAGCTGCGGTCCGCCCGCGGCGGCCGCCGCGAGCCAGTCAGCGGCCTCGTCGGCGGACGACACGACGCGCACGCCCTTGCCGTCGTACCCACCGCGCGAGGTCTTGACCACGGCCTGTCCCCCGACCTCTGCGAGGAACTCGACGAGCCTCGCGTGGCCCTGCTCGGGGTCGACGGGCAGCGGTGCCCAGCGCGGGCACGGAGCCCCGAGTTGGGTGAGCCGCCGGCGCATGACGATCTTGTCCTGCGCCTGGACCAGCGCGTGCGGTGCGGGGCGCACCGGGGTGCCGTGCGCGATGAGGTCGGCGAGCAGGTCGTTGGGTACGTGCTCGTGCTCGAACGTGAGGACGTCCGCGGGGGGGCGCCCGTCGGTCGGGGCGATGAGCTCGCGCACGGCGGCCTCGTCCCCGGCCGCGCCCACGGGGGCATCGGTCACGACCTGGGCCGCCGACGACCCGGGAGCCTCGACGAGCACCCGCAGGTGCACTCCGAGCTCACCGGCCGCAGGGGCCATCATGCGGGCGAGCTGCCCGCCTCCGACAACGGCGATCACTGGTGCTGACACGTGTACCGAGGGTAGTCGCTCGGCACGCCCCCGGCCGACCGGTCCCAAACGATCAGTTGCTCCTGGCAATCGTTCCCAGGTCGACCGCGTACCCTGCCCATCATGTCCAGCCAGGTCGACGAGCTCGCGCTCGATCCCACCCGGCCGTCCACCGCCCGCGAGGTCAGGTCCGCCCGCGCGACGGCCGACGGCCTCGCCCGCGGTGCGCTGCGCCGCGCCCGCGTCGCCGCACGGCTCCTCGAGCTGGGCCGCTTCAGCTTCGTCGGGACGATCGCGTTCTTCGTCGACCTCGGCGTCTTCAACCTCCTGCGCTTCGGCCCCTGGGAGGCGCTCAGCTCGAGCCCCCTCGAGGCCAAGGCCATAGCGGTCGTCGTGTCGACCCTGGTCTCGTGGCTCGGCAGCCGTTACTGGACCTTCTCCGACCGGCGCACCACGCAGCGCACGCGCGAGCTGGTCGGCTTCCTGCTGGTGAACGCCGTCGGCATGGCGATCTCCCTCGGGTGCCTCGCCTTCTCGACGAGCGTCCTGGGCCTGACGTCCCCCCTCGCGGAGAACGTCTCGGCGAACATCGTCGGGCTCGCCCTGGCCAACGTCTTCCGCTACGTGAGCTACCGCAGGTTCGTCTTCACGGGAGCCTGACCGGGCAGGACGCCCGGCCGGTCACCGGAGCAGGTGGCCGGTCACCTAGCGGGGCTCGACCTCGGGTCCGCGCCCCCGCCGACGCCGACGCCCGCCGCGTGCGGAGATCAGCGTCCCCGTCGGCAGGACGACGCGCGGGTCGAGCGTCCGCGGGACCCCTGCGAGGAAGAGCGCGAAGATCGGCGGACGGCGCTGCGCGAGCTCGAGCCTGCCACCGTCGGCCGCGGCCAGGTCACGTGCGAGCGCCAACCCCAGGCCGGTCCCAGCGCCCGAGGTCGCGCCGCGTTCGAAGACACGGGGGGCCATCTCGTCCGAGACGCCCTCACCCTCGTCACCGACCTCGACCGCGACAGCACCGCTCGTCCCGCTGGGACGGGCACGGACCGTCGTGGTGCCGGCACCGTGCTTGAGCGAGTTCTCGATGAGCGTCGCGAGGACCTGCGCGAGCGCGCCGGGCGTGGCGAGCACCTGGTACCCCTCGGGTACGTCGACCACGAGCTTGCGCCCCGCCTGGGCGAACGTCGGGACCCACTCCTCCTCCTGCTGCCGGACGACCTCGATGAGCCGGACGGCCTCGGTCGTCCCACCCTGCGCCCGCCGCGACTGCGTCAGCAGGTCGTCGACCACCGTGACGAGCCGTTCGACCTGCTCGAGCGAGATGCGGGCCTCCTCCTGGACCGCCGGGTCGTCGGAGGCCATCGAGATCTCCTCGAGCCGCATGCTCAGCGCCGTCAGCGGCGTGCGGAGCTGGTGCGAGGCGTCGGAGGCGAACTGCCGCTCGGCCGCGAGGCGTCCCGCCAGCCGGTCCGAGCTGCGCGCGAGCTCGGCCGCGACGAGGTCGATCTCCTCGACACCCGAGGGCTCGAGCCGTGGGCGCACCTGCCCCGACCCGAGCTGCTCGGCCGACGCCGCGAGGTAGACCAGCGGCGCGGAGAGCCGGTTGGCCTGCCACACCGCCATGGCGATCCCGGCCGCGAACGCCACGACCGATGCCGCCACGACGAGCAGGACGATCTGGGCGGCATTCCAGTAGCTGTCGACGAACGACGTGCTGAGGGCGACCGTCGCGTTCTGGTCGGTCCGGTCGGCGGCCTCGTTGGCCCGACCTGTGATGACCTCGCCCGCGGTCATCTGCTCACCGTCCGGAAGGTTCACGAACACGTACGCGGGCAGCTCGCCCGGCCGCCCCTCGGACGCGCTGTCGAGGAGCGACTGCGGGATGGGCTCGTTCTGCGCGAGCCGGTTGTCGATGTTGCGCGCCAGGGTGTCCACCCGCCCCTGGAGCTGGGCCATCTCGTTGGCCAGGACGAACTGCGCCCCGAGGAACGCGAGCGGGAAGCCGAGCAGGAGCACGGCGACGGCGACGGCCGCGACCGTCGCCTGCAGCACGCGTCGACGCACGCTCCCCGACCCTTCGCTCAGCCCCGTCGGGGGATCAGCCCTCGCCGGTCTCGAAGCGGAAGCCGAGGCCTCGCACCGTGGAGACGTAGCGCGGCGAGTTGGCGTCGTCCCCGAGCTTGCGACGCAGCCAGGACACGTGCATGTCGAGGGTCTTGGTCGAGCCGACGGGCTCCGAGCCCCACACGTCGCGCATGAGGGTGTCGCGCACCACGACGGAACCGGCGCTCGCGATGAGGACGCGCAGGAGCTCGAACTCCTTGGTCGTCAGGTGCAGCTCACGGTCGCCCTGGAAAGCGCGGTGCGCCGCGACGTCGATGCGGACGTCCTGGGCGACCAGCTCTTCCTCGTCGGTCGGGTCGCCGTGCGTACGACGCAACAGCGCCCGGACGCGGGCGAGAAGCTCGGCCAGGCGGAACGGCTTGGTCACGTAGTCGTCGGCGCCGGCGTCGAGGCCGACCACCAGGTCGACCTCGTCGGCGCGCGCGGTCAGGACCAGGACCGGCGTCGTCAGACCCTTGTTGCGAATCTCACGTGCGACGTCGAGGCCGTCCATGTCCGGGAGGCCCAGATCCAGGACCACGATGTCGACACCGCTCGCGGCGTCGATCGCTCCTTGACCAGTTCCATGCACGACTACGTTGTAACCCTCACGCGTCAGCGCACGCGCCAAAGGTTCGGCAATCGCCGGGTCGTCCTCCGCTAGCAGTACGTGGGTCATTCGATCATGCTAGGGCATTCGCAGAACTTTGGCGTTATCCATCAGGCCTCGTGGGACGTTCGTGACACACCTGCTGGACACCCCGGAGTCGGCGTCCCGCTCTGCCCGGGTCTGTCCCGGTCCGCACCGTCCGCCGGCGCCTGCGCCCGCCCGCTGCCACGGCCCGGACCCCGCCCCCGGCGTCGTCCCCCCAGCTCGCCGGCCGCACACCCGCCGCGGGTCCCCCCACGGTCGCGCGTCCCGTCCGTCCGGAGGTGGACGCGTCGCCCCGAGCCCGCCACCTACGCTGGCAGGCATGGGTTGGTACGAGAACATGGGCAAGTGGTGGGAGCGGCACCGGTTCGCGGTCGACCTCACGAGCACGGTCGTCGTCGCGCTCGTGTTCATCCCGTTCGCGCTCGCCTACGGGTCCTCCGTCACGGGCGGGTCGACGCTCTCGACGCTCTTCACGATCGGCATGCTCGCCCCGCTCCCCTGGCGGCGCGTCCGCCCCGTCGCATCGGCGGTCACGGTCTACGCGGTCGCGCTGCTCCACCTGCTCGTCGGGATCATCTTCCTGCCCTCCGACTTCCTCCTGCTGATCTCGCTGTTCTCCGTGACGGTCTACGGCCCCCGCTGGGCCCACCGCACCGCGATGATCTCGTCGGCCGCCGGGTCGCTCGTGCTGGGGCTGAGGCTCGCCGTCAACGCCAGCAGCGCCGCCGAGGCGGCGGGGGTGTTCGTCTTCACGGCGATGTTCTCCACGATGATGTTCCTGGCCGTCTGGGCCTTCGGTCTGGTGCGCCGCTCACGGCGCGAGACCATCAACGCCCTGGTCGACCGCGCCGAGCGTCTCGAGGTCGAGCGCGACCAGCAGGCGCAGATCGCGACGGCCGCCGAGCGCTCGCGCATCGCCCGCGAGATGCACGACATCGTGGCCCACTCGCTGTCGGTCATCATCGCCCAGGCCGACGGCGGCCGGTACGCGGGAGCCACCGACCCCGCGGCGGCCACGCGTGCGCTGGCCACGGTCTCGGACACCGGTCGTGCGGCCCTCGCGGACATGCGCCGGCTCCTGGGCGTCCTGCGCACCGACGACCGCGACGCGGTCGCCGGCTCGGGTCGTCCCGCACAGCTCACGCACGCCCCCGGGCTCAACAACCGGCCCCGACAGGTCCTCGACGAGGCCCGGACGAACGACGCAACGGGCACGGCGACCGTACCCCGCACGGCCGGCCCGACGACCGGCCCCGTGCCGACCGCCACGGGTTCCGTGCGACGCGTCGAGCTCACGCCCCAGCCCGACTCCGCCGACCTCGAGTCCCTCGTCTCGCAGGTCCGCGACAGCGGCATGCGCATCTCGCTCGTCCGCATGGGCACCCCGCGCCCGCTGCCCCCGGGGGCGGGTCTGACCGTCTACCGCGTGTGCCAGGAGGCGCTCACCAACATCCTCAAGCACGCGGGCCCCGACCCGACCGTCACGGTCGTCGTGACCTGGGGCGTCGACACTCTCCAGCTCGCGGTCGACGACGACGGCCGCGGGGCGTCGGCCGACGGTACGCACTCCCCCGGCTACGGCCTGCTCGGGATGCGCGAGCGCGCGGTGATCTTCGGCGGCGCGGTGACCACGGGTCCGCGCCCCGGCGGCGGGTTCCGCGTCCGGTTCACCATGCCCATCCCCCGGCTCGACGGCGCCGCTCCCCCCGTCCCGGCGCCGCCCGCACCGGCGTCGGGCAGGATGGGGCAGCAGACGCCCGGCACGCCCGGCACGGCAGCACCCCCTGTACCCGCACCCGCACCCGACGATCCCCAGGAACCATGACCTCCACCTTCTTCACGCCCGACCTCCCCGCGCAGGACCCCATCCGGGTCGCGCTCGTCGACGACCAGCAGCTCGTGCGCGCCGGGTTCCGGATGGTCATCGACTCCCAGCCCGACCTCCAGGTCACGGTCGAGGCGGGCGACGGGCTCCAGGCCCTGCGGCTCCTCGCGGACCACCCGGTCGACGTCGTGCTCATGGACGTGCGCATGCCGCACCTCGACGGGCTCTCGGCCACGGCCCAGCTCACGGCCGCGGCGGCCGAGGGCCACCACGTGCCCCGGGTCATCGTGCTCACGACGTTCGACCTCGACGAGTACGTGCTCGAGGCCATCCGGTCCGGGGCCAGCGGGTTCCTCCTGAAGGACGCCCCGCCCGAGGAGATGCTCGCCGCGATCCGTACCGTGCACTCGGGCGACGCGGTGATCGCCCCGTCGTCGACGCGCCGGCTCCTCGAGCACCTGGTCGTGGCCCTGCCCGCCGAGCAGCTCGTCGACACGGGTGCGCAGGAGCAGATCTCCTCCCTCACCGAGCGTGAGCGCGAGGTCCTCGTCCTCATGGCCCGCGGCCGCTCGAACAACGAGATCGCGAGCGACCTGTTCGTCGCCGAGGCCACGGTCAAGACCCATGTCGGACGCATCCTCGCCAAGCTCGGGGCGCGCGACCGCGTCCAGGCCGTGGTGACCGCGTACGAGACGGGACTCGTGCGCCCGGGCGCGTGACGCCGTCGGGCACCTCGCCGGTAGGGGTTCCCCCCGGTCGGTGTACGACCACGGGATGACGTCCCGCGTCCCGAGGACCCGCCCCTCGCCGGACGCACGACCACCACCCCGGCTCCTAGTGTCGTCATCAGGTGGGAACGAGGGCCTCGCGCCCTCTCCCGCACCCCTCGGTCCCGGGCCCGGGCGCCCTGCGCGCCCCCGCCCAGGACCGGCGCAGACCGACGACGAACTCTCCTGGAGCAGACGTGGACACCACCGTGTACCAGCCCATCCCCGGCACCCCTCCGGCGCAAGGCACGCCCGCCGTGCGCGCCCGGTCCCTGACCAAGCTGTACGGCAAGGGCGAGGCGACCGTGCGCGCCCTCGACGGCGTCGACGTGGACTTCGAGAAGGGCGCGTTCACCGCGATCATGGGCCCCTCGGGCTCGGGCAAGTCCACGCTCATGCACCTGCTCGCCGGGCTCGACACCGCCTCGAGCGGCCAGGGCTTCATCGGCGACACCGAGATCACCGCCCTGGGCGACAACGAGCTGACCAGGCTGCGCCGCGACCGTGTCGGCTTCGTCTTCCAGTCGTTCAACCTGCTGCCCATGTTCACGGCCGAGCAGAACATCACGCTGCCGATCGAGCTGGCAGGACGCAAGGTCGACGCCGAGACCAAGGAGTGGCTCGCGACGCTCGTCCAGACCCTGGGCCTGGGCGCGCGCCTCACGCACCGCCCCAGCGAGCTCTCGGGCGGGCAGCAGCAGCGCGTGGCCATCGCCCGCGCGCTCATCGCCAAGCCCGAGGTCGTCTTCGCGGACGAGCCCACGGGCAACCTGGACTCGCGCTCGGGCGCCGAGGTCCTGAGCTTCCTGCGCCGCTCGGTGCGCGAGCTCGGCCGGACCATCATCATGGTCACGCACGACCCCACGGCCGCCGCCTACGCCGACCGCGTCATCCTCATCGCCGACGGCCGCATCGCGGGAGACATCGACAACCCGACCCCCGAGTCGGTCCTCGCCGGGCTCGACGCGCTGCGCACGCTCGAGAGCGACCCCGCGGACGCGCTCGCCGGCACCACCGGTCCGACGGCGGTGCGCGCCTGATGGTCCGGCTCACCCTGGCGCAGATGCGCCGCAGCATCGGGCGGCTGAGCGCCGCCGGCATCGCGATCCTCATCGGGACCGCGTTCCTCACCGCGACCCTGCTCGCGGGAACCGTCATCAACCGCATCACGACCGACTCGATCGCCGCGCAGTTCGCCGACTCGGACCTCGTGGTCGCGAGCAACGCCGGCATCGACCAGGCAGGGGTCGCGGAGATCCGCGGGACCGAGGGCGTCGAGGCCGCCGACCCGCAGGTCCTGCGGGCCTTCGAGCTCGTCTCGGGGGGCAAGCGCACCTACCAGGTCGTCGTCCCGACCGCTTCGGACCCGCGCTTCGAGGCCCAGGAGCTCGTCGAGGGTGCGATGCCCGCACGCTCGGGCCAGATCGCGCTGCCGTCCGACGTCGCCGAGCGGCTCGGGCTCGGGCTCGGCGACACCGTGACCGTCGTGCGCTCGGTGTGGACGCCGAACGCCGAGGGCGCGGCCACCGAGCAGGGCGCACCGACTGATGCGACGGACGGCGAGACCGCCACCCCCGAGGAGACCACGCCCGCCGACGGGGCGACCGACGAGGCGGGCAGCGAGACCGCGCCCACCGACCAGGACGCCCCCGTCGAGGAGGAGCCCGCGGGCACCTTCGTCGACACGAACGAGAAGCTGACCCTCGTCGGGACCCTCGACGACCCGATGGGCGCCTACGCCCAGGTGGGTGGCGCGGGCGTCCTGTCGGACGAGGACCTGACCGCCTGGGAGGCAGAGAGCTTCGTCCCGGGCGAGTCCGCGACCGCGTACAACGCGGTGCTGGTCGCCCTGGCGCCCGGTGCCGACCTCGAAGCCGTCCGGTCGAGCGTCACGGGCTCGCTCGGGGGAGACACCAAGGTCTGGACGAGCGCCGAGTACGCCAAGGAGCAGGCCGCCCAGATGACGGGCGGCGAGGACGTCTTCACCTACGTGATCCTCACGTTCGCGGCGATCGCGCTGCTCGTCGCGGCCCTGGTCATCGCGAACACCTTCCAGGTGCTCGTCGCCCAGCGCACCCGGACGCTCGCGCTCCTGCGCTGCGTGGGTGCCGACCGCAAGCAGCTGGCCCGCTCGGTCCTGCTCGAGGCCGTGATCCTGGGCCTGGTCGCCTCGGTCGCCGGCATCCTGTTCGGCATCGGGCTCGTCCAGCTCGCGCTGACCGTCGCGGGCAGCATGGACCTCGGCATCCCGCTGCCCTCGGTCGTCCAGGTGACGCCCGTCGCGGTCCTCGTCCCGCTGCTCGTGGGGACCATCGTGACGCTCGTCGCGTCGTTCTCGCCGGCGCGTGCCGCGACCCGGGTCGCGCCGCTCGCCGCGCTGCGTCCCTCCGACGCGCCGACCCTCACGTCGGGAGCAGGACGCGTCCGCCTCGCGATCTCGTCGATCCTCGTCGTCGGAGGTGCGGGCCTCCTGGTCCTGGGAGTCCTCCTGGGGCAGCAGGGCAGCGCGGAGGCGGGCCTGCTCGCCGCGACCGCCGGTGGCGCGGCCTCGTTCGTGGGCGTCCTCGTGGGAGCGATCTTCTGGCTCCCCAAGGTCGTGAGCCTCGTGGGCAAGGTCCTGACGGGCTCCGGCAGCACGGCCAAGCTCGCGGCCGCGAACACCCTGCGCAACCCGCGCCGCACCGCCGCGACGAGCACCGCGCTCCTCATCGGCGTGACGCTCGTGGCCATGATGTCGACCGGGGCGGTGAGCGCCCGGATGAGCATGAACAACGAGCTCGACGGTCGCTACCCCGTGGACGTCTCGCTCGCGACCGACGGCTACGACGAGTACGGCGGCAACCAGCCCGTCGCGCTCCCGCAGTCGACGATCGGCACGGCCGAGAAGGTCGACGGCGTCGAGTCCGTCGTCCCGCTGACCGCGACGTCGGTCACGGTCGATCTCGACGGCAACGACGTCACGTTCCTCGCACGCGGGGTCGACCCCGGCGCGGCGGCCGCGCTCGTGCGCGACGAGAAGGCGGTCGAGGGCCTGGCCCCGGGCACCGTCGTCGTCCCGGCAGGGGTCGCCGAGGACTGGGGCATCTCGACGGGCGACGAGCTCGAGCTGGCCGCCGCACCGCTCCCCGAGGACGCGAACCCCCAGGGGACGCCCGCGACCCTCGAGGCGCTCGTGACCCCGATGGGTGGACGTGCCCTTCTCGTCACGCCGCAGACGCTCGAGGGCGTCGCGACGGGGACACCCGTCACGAGCGCCTGGGTCGGCCTGGCCGACGTCAACGACGCCGCGTCCGTGGTGCCCGCCCTCCAGGACGCGCTCGCGGAGACCGACCTCCCGATCGACGTCACGGGGGCCGCGGTCGAGCGAGCGATGTACCAGAAGGTCGTCGACACGATCCTCGGCGTCATCGTCGGGCTCCTCGCGGTCGCGGTCGTCATCGCCCTCATCGGCGTGGCGAACACGCTGTCGCTCTCGGTCATCGAGCGCCGTCGGGAGTCCGCGACCCTGCGGGCCATCGGCCTGAGCCGGTCCCAGCTGCGCTGGATGCTCGCGATCGAGGGCATGCTCATCGCGGGGGTCGGTGCGGTGCTGGGCATCCTGCTCGGGATCGCGTACGGCTGGGCGGGCGCGTCCGCGGCCCTGGCCGTGATGGGCGACGTGACGCTCGCCGTGCCGTGGCGCGACGTCGCCCTGGTCCTGGTCGTGGCCCTCGTCGCCGGTCTCCTGGCGTCGGTGATCCCCGGCCGCTCGGCAGCCCGCACCTCTCCCGTGGAGGCGCTCGCGGTCGACTGACCCGCGGCAAGGCTCGACGCCCGACGGCGCGCCTGTGGACGACCACCTCGTCCACAGGCGCGCCGTCGTCGTCTGCGGGGACACCCGTCCCGGCACCAGGATCGGGTCGTGCGCATGACCCTCCACCCCGGCCTCGACGTCCTGCTCGAGCCCGGCGCCCGCCTGGGCGACCTCCGGGCTGACCTCGCGCGCCTCGCGCGCAGACCCGAGCTGCTGGCTGCACCGCTCGCGGCCGACGGGGTGCTCGTGCACGACGACCACCTCGTCGGCACCCGCCCCCTGCTCCCGGGGGCGACCCTGCACGCACTCCTGCCCGGGACGGGTCCGGCCGCGAGCGCCACGGAGCGGGACCCCGAGGCCGCGGCGCTGCGCGCCCCCTGGCACGTCGCGGTCCTCTCGGGTCCGGGGAGCGGCGGGCTGCACGCCGTGCCGGAGGCATCCGGGCTCGTGCTGGCGGCCGCGGGCCCTGGAGGAGCGACGGTCGTGGTCACGGCCGGAGAGCGGCGGACAGGACGAGTCCGGGGATTCCCGTGGGTCCGGTGGAACCGGCGGTCCGGGCGGGGAGGGCAGGGCGGGCCGGTCCGGGTCGCGGTCCGCGGCGCCCACGGCACGTGGGAGTCCCCTGGTGCGCGTCCGCGCCGGGTCCGGGGCGCTCGTCCTCGCTCCTGGCCCGCGGGCAGGGTCCTGCACGTGGGCGGTGCCGTCTACGACCTGCGGCGGCGTCCCCGCCTCGAGGAGTGGGCCGTCACGAGTGCGCTGCCCCTCCCCGTCCCGGTACGGGCCGGCGGCCCGGGCCTCAGCGGTCAGTCGGTCGCCATGGCGCTCACCCCTGCGGTCGGATCGCTCGCGCTCGCGGCCACGCTGCGCCAACCCGTGCTCGCGCTCCTCGCCCTGCTCGGTCCGCTCACGCTCGTGGTCCCGCTCCTCGTCGCTGCCCGACGGCGTCGCTCGCGCAGGCAGGACAGGCCCGGCCCGGGCGCCGGTCGGGTCGGGCGTACGGGTGGTGACCCGGGCGGCGCCCTCGCACCGACCGAGGCGCCCCGAGGCGCTGCGGCGCGTGGAGTCGCGGGCACGGACCGCGTCCCCCTCGCGGCGTCCGAGCCCGCGGACGGCGATCCACCGGCCCCGAGCCCGGCGGACCTCATGACGGCCGTGGTCGCGGTCCACCGGGCTGCCCCGGACCCGTCGCGCGTGCCGAGGGCAGCCACCGGGACCGGCCCGGCCCCCTGGGCCGACCCCCTGCCCGCGCGACCCCACGCCCCGGGGGCACGGCTCCCCGACGGGTGCGTGGCCGTCGTCGGGCAGCGGGCGGACCGGCTCGCCGCGGCGCGCACGCTCCTCCTGGCCCAGGTCGCCTCGGGCGCCACGGCCGAGGCCGTGCACGCCGACGAGGATGCGCACGAGTGGGCGTGGCTGCGCTGGCTCCCCCGGTCGCGCCGGAGCCGAGAAGCCTCCCCGGGGGCGTCCGCGGCCGACCGGGTGCTCCTCGTGGACGTCTCCCCGGCGGGGCACGAAGGGCCACCGGTGGGAGCCCAGGACCTCGACCGGTGGTGGGCCGCACGAGGCCCGCACGAACGGCTGATCCTGCTCGCCAGCGGTCCGGGTGCCGTACCCGCATGGTGCCGGACCGCCCTCGACGCCACGAACGGCCGATGGCACCTCGCGGACGGGAGCACCCGTCCCGCCCCCGCCGTCGGCGTCACCTCCGCCTGGTCCGAGCGCTACGCCCGGCACCTCGCCGCGGCGGCCCGGCTCGGGCGCTGGCCCGCCGGCACGGGCGACCCGGCCGCGGGCGAGCCGTCCGACCCTGTCGCCCCCGGGCTTCCCGCTGCGGCGTCGCTCGCGGCACTCCTCGGGCTCGGCACCAGCGACGCCGTCGTTCCCTCGGCCGACGTCCGCTGCTCGCTCGCGACCCGTGTCGCCCACCGGTGGGAGGCATCCTCCCGAGGCGCGCCGACGACGCCAGGCCTGCCGGTCCCCCTCGGTCTCGACGCGCACGGACTTCCGGTCGTGGTCGACGTCGTGCGGGACGGCCCGCACGCGCTGGTCGCCGGGACCACGGGCGCGGGCAAGTCCGAGCTGCTCCAGTCGCTCGTCCTGGGGCTGGCCCTCACCACGTCCCCGCGCGACCTCGCCATCGCGCTCGTCGACTACAAGGGCGGCGCGAGCTTCGGCGGGTGCGTCGGGCTCCCGCACGTCGTGGGGCAGGTCACCGACCTCGAGCCCGGCCTGGCGGGCAGGGCGCTCGCCGGGCTCCGCGCCGAGCTGCGTCGTCGCGAGCACGTGGTCGCAGGCGCGGGCGCCACCTGCCTCGACGATCTTCCCCCGGGCGTCCTGCCCCGGCTGCTCGTGGTCGTCGACGAGTTCCGGGCGCTCGCCGACGACCTGCCCGACTTCCTGCCCGGGCTCCTGCGCCTCGCGTCCCAGGGCCGGTCGCTCGGGGTCCACCTCGTCCTGGCCACCCAGCGGCCGGCCGGTGCGGTCACCGCGGACATGCGCGCCAACATCTCGCTGCGGATCGCGCTGCGGCAGATCGACGCGGGCGACTCGCACGACGTGATCGACGCCCCGCACGCGGCGCGGATACCGGTCGACCGTCCCGGGCAGGCGGTCCTGCGCCGCGGCGACGGTGAACCCTTCGCGTTCCAGTGCGCCCACGCGGCCGCGCCCGCCCCGCGGGGGACGGACGCCGTGCGTGCCGCTCCACGGTGGGGCGCCGCCCCCGTCTCCCCGGGCGGACACGCACCGGACGTCCTCGACCAGGTGACGGTCCTCGTCGCGGCGGCCCGCGAGGCCGCGGCGCTCGCGGGGCACGTTCCCTTCCCCGCACCGTGGCTCCCGGGCCTGCCGGGGCGCGTGACGCCGTCGGACCTCCCGGGAGCAGGTACCGCCCCCGGCGACGTGCAGGGCCGCCTTCCCCTCGCCCTCTCCGACCTGCCCGCCGAGCAGCGCCGCGGCGTCGTGACGTGGGACGTCGGCGACGGCCACCTCGCGGTCGTCGGCCGCCCACGCTCGGGCCGGACCACCGCACTGCGGGCGCTCGCCGTCGCGGCGCTCGACCGGGGGTGGGACGTGCACGTCGTCGCCGAGGATCCCACGCTCACCGGACCCGGGCTGCGAGCGCACGCAGGCTGCGGGACCGTCGTCGACCAGCACGACCCGCGCCGGGTCGCACGGCTCGTCGACCTCCTGCTCGGCCGGGCGGGCCGCGAGCCCACGCTCGTGCTGCTCGACGGGATCGAGGACCTGCGCGCCGCGCTCGGGCTCCTGGCGGGCGGTGCGGGGACCGACCTCCTGGGGCGCCTCCTCGGTGAAGGGGCGTCGCGCGGCGTGCACGTCGCGCTCTCGGGGCAGACGCCGGGGCTGGGCGGGCTCGCGCACCGCGTCGGGCCGCGGCTCGTGCTGGCCTCGAGCGCCGTGCACGACGACGTCGCGCACGGCGTGCCCTCGCGGCTCGCAGGGCGCGGTGGGCGAGCCGGGCGCGGCGTCTGGCTCGGGTCCGGCGAGCCCGTCGAGTGCCAGGTCGTGGTCGACGCCTCACCGGTACCGGGACGGGGCGCCCTCTCGGACAGCCCGTCCCGTGACGACGGCCGACCGGCCCCGGTCCGGCTCGCACCCCTGCCGCGCCTCGTGGCGCCGGCAGACCTCCCCGGCCCCGGCGAGGTCCCGCTCCGGGCCGTGCCGGTCGGGATCGGAGGTGACGCGGCGACCCCCGTGCGCCTCGACCTGTGTGCCGGCGCGCTCGTCGTCGGCCCGGGGGGCAGCGGGCGGAGCAGAGCGTTGCTCCTTCTGCTCGGGTACGTGCTGCCGACGGGCCGGGTGCGGGCGGTGCTCTCGCGCGACCCGCGTCTCACGCACCTCGCGGACACGCACGCCGGCGCGGGCCACGTCGTGGCCGCGAGCAGCTTCTCACCGTTCGAGGCGGCCGAGGCGCTGAAGCTGCTCGCCACCGCCCCTCCGGCCCGGGGGGACGTCGTGGTCGTCGACGACCTCGACGTCCTCCAGCAGGCGTGCCTGCTCGAGGTCGAGGTCCTCACGGAACTCGTGCGGGCAGGCGTCGTGCTCCTGGCCTCCGCGTCGACGGTGGCCGCCGCGACGGCTCACCGCGGGCCGCTCGCCGAGGTGCGCGCGGCGCGGTGCGGGCTCGTGCTGCGTCCTGGCGAACGCGGCAGCGCCGACGTGTTCGGGGCGTCGCTCGACCAGGTGCTCGACCCCGGCACCGGGCCGGCGGGCCGGGCGGTGGCCGTACGTCCGGGCGAGCTCGTGCCCGTGCAGGTCGCGTTCGCCGGGTGACTCGGCGCCAGGAGGACGCAGCGGCCTGCCGGCCGGCTCCCTGCTCGCCCGGTCAGTCCTCGGTGCGGGCCGTGTCGCGCGTGGTCGCGACGACGACGGGACGCAGCATGAGGCACACGAGCACCACCACGGCGAGCACCAGGACCGCGATCCCGGGAGCCGTGACCTCCACCTGGAGCCAGCTGAACGCGACGACGACCTGCAGCAGCTGCCAGGTGGCCACCGGGGACCGGGACCAGCGCTGCCCGCGCAGGAGCCCTCGCGCGCTCGCTCCGAGCACGGCGGCGACCCCGAGGGCGAAAACGACCAGGAAGATCGAGACGCCCGCGGCCGACGACCGGCCCGACACGAGCTCGACCAGGACGAGCAGCGCGCCGACGACGAGCGCGACCGCCTCGAGCCCGATCCCGGCGATCACGACCCAGAGCGCGGGCGGGCGCGGGCCGCCCGCAGGCGGGGTCGACGAGCCGGAACCACCCTCGGGAGGTTCGGGCGTGGATTGATTCGGAGTCCTCACAGCAGCCACGACAACCCAGACTACGCGTGACCTGCACCTTCACCGAAGTGTGACCAAGACCTCACCGTTCATGTCGCAGAAACTTTCCGGCAACCCCTTGTGC
>NZ_JBHXBO010000074.1:0-18093 GCF_042726775.1 Oerskovia sp. NPDC060287 | reverse complement strand
ACTGGGTCTGGGTCGGGTGGCGCGTCCTGCCGGGTGGCGCCACTCACCGAGGGTCCGGGGTTCCCCCTTTCGTCCCGGACCCGCACGCAGCGCCCCGCGTCCTCCAGCGCGGGGCGCTGCTCTGCGTCGGGGCAGGGCGAGCCGGTGGACCGCGCGGGTGTGGGTGGAGCACGCGATGATGGGCACGTGAACGACGCCTCCTCGCACCTCCTCGAGCCCCTCGCCGCCGACGCCGCCCCGGCCCTCGACGAAGCCGCCGCCCAACGGCGCTGGGCCGAGCTCGTGGCCCTGGTCGAGGCCGACCAGCGGGCCTACTACGAGGCCGACGCGCCCGTGTCGTCGGACGCCGAGTACGACGCGCGCATGCGCGAGCTCGAGGCGCTCGAGGCGGCGCACCCCGCGCTCCAGACCCCGGAGTCGCCCACGCAGCGCGTCGGCGGACGGGCCGCGACGGGCTTCGCGACGGTCGAGCACCTCGAACGCATGCTCTCGCTCGACAACGCCTTCTCCGCGGAGGACCTCGCCGCGTGGGCCGCGCGCGTGCACCGTGACCTGGGCGTCCCGCCCGAGGCCCCCGTCGAGTACCTGTGCGAGGTCAAGATCGACGGCCTCGCGATCGCGCTGCTGTACGAGCGGGGGCGCCTCGTGCGGGCCGCGACGCGAGGCGACGGGCGCACGGGCGAGGACGTCACGGCCAACGTCCGCACCATCACGAGCATCCCGCAGCAGCTCGCGGGAGACCCGGCCACGCACCCGGCGGTGATCGAGGTCCGCGGCGAGGTCTTCCTGGGCGTCGAGGACTTCGCGGCCCTCAACGAGGCGCTCGTCGCGGCCGGCCAGGCTCCCTACGCCAACCCGCGCAACACCGCGGCAGGCTCGCTCCGGCAGAAGGACCCGGCCGTCACGGCGAGCCGCAACCTGCGCATGTACGCGCACGGCGTCGGAGCGCTGCAGTGGGACGAGGGCGAGCACGCCGAGCTCGAGCGCCAGTCGGACGCCTACGCCCTGTTCGAGCGGTGGGGCGTCCCGGTCTCGCCCCACAACCGCGTGGTCGACGGGCTCGCGGGCGTGCAGGACATGATCGCCTACTACGGCGAGCACCGGCACAGCATCGAGCACGAGCTCGACGGGATCGTGGTCAAGGTCGACGAGCTCGCGCTCCAGCGCCGCCTCGGTGCGACGAGCCGCGCACCGCGGTGGGCCATCGCCTACAAGTACCCTCCCGAGGAGGTCAACACGCGCCTGCTCGCCATCCAGGTCGGCGTCGGCCGGACCGGGCGGGCAACGCCGTACGCCGTCATGGAGCCGGTGCTCGTCGCGGGCAGCACCGTGCGCCAGGCGACGCTCCACAACCAGGACGTGGTGCGCGCCAAGGGGGTGCTGATCGGTGACGTCGTGGTGCTGCGCAAGGCGGGGGACGTCATCCCGGAGATCCTCGGTCCGGTCGTCGCGCTGCGCGAGGACGGCGTGCAGCGTACGGAGTTCGTCATGCCGACCGAGTGCCCCGTGTGCGGCGCGCCGCTGCGCCCGCTCAAGGAGGGCGACGTCGACCTGCGCTGCACCAACACCCGCTCGTGCGCCGCGCAGGTCCAGGGTCGCGTCGAGCACATCGGGTCGCGCGGCGGGCTCGACATCGACGCGCTGGGCGAGGTCACGGCCGCGGCGCTGACCCGGCCGCTCGAGCCGGCCGAGCCTCCGCTGCCGACCGAGGCCGGCCTGTTCTCCCTCACCGTCGAACAGCTCGCGCCGATCCGGGTCGTCGTGCGCGACCCGGAGACCGGGCTGCCCCGACCGAGCGACGGCAAGAGCGAGGCCGCCGACGTCACCATGTCCGACGGATCCGTGGTGAGCGCCAAGGTGGCCCGCCCGTTCCAGAAGGTCGTGAGCCGCACCTACCCGCCCGGGTACGAGGACGCGACGCCCGCCGAGCGCCGCGCCGCAGGCGTCCGCAAGGACTTCCCCGTGTACGGGCCCTCGACCACGGCCGAGACCTTGGTCGCCGAGCTCGAACGCGCCAAGACCAAGGACCTGTGGCGCATCCTCGTGAGCCTCAACGTCCGGCACGTCGGACCGGTCGCCGCGCGGGCGCTCGCGGACTGGTTCGGGTCGCTCGACGCGATCCGTGCGTCGGGCCGTGACGAGCTCGCGGCGGTCGAGGGCGTCGGGCCCGTCATCGCCGACCAGCTCCTCGCCTGGTTCGAGGTCGACTGGCACCGCGAGATCGTCGAGGAGTGGACGGCCGCGGGCGTGCAGATGGCCATCCCCGGCCACCCCGGTCCTGGCTCGGTCGAGTCCGCAGCCGGTCCGTTGACCGGGCTGACCGTCGTGGTCACGGGCGGGCTCGAGGGCTTCTCGCGCGACGGCGCCAAGGAGGCGATCCTCGCGGCGGGCGGCAAGGCCTCGGGCTCGGTGTCCAAGAAGACCGACTACGTGATCGTCGGCGAGAACGCGGGGTCCAAGGAGACCAAGGCGCGGGACCTGGGCCTGCGGATCCTCGACGAGGCCGGGTTCGTGGCGCTCCTCGCGGGTGGGCCTGCGGCGGTCGGTGACGTGCCGACCGACGAGGCAGACGTACCCACCGAGGTCGACGGCGCAGAGGGCCCCGACGACCGACCGGTGGCACCGGCGAGCAGCTGACGGTCCCGACGACCGACCGGCGGCCACGACGTCGGGCTGGAAGCCACAGACATCAGCCGGCGACGCGAAGCCGTCGGACGCGTGCGCCGAGATAGATGTCTCCTGTCGAGGAAGAGGTCTCTGGGCCTCTCCCTCGACACGAGACCTCTACCTCGCGCGACCGGGCTTCCCGGCCCCCGACCCCGGCGCCCCTGACCCCGCGGCCTCCGGCCCCGCGGCCCCTGCCGCCGCAGCCGGCCGGCGCACCAGCACGGACCGCAGACCCGCACCCTGCTCGGGCGGTGTCGCGAGGACCGGACCTCGCGGCCGGCCGGCCGACACGCCGAGCAGCTCGGCGAGCGCGTGGAGCCCCGCGACGGGGCGCAGCTGCCCGAGCTCGCGGGCCAGTGCCAGGAGCCAGGATCGTTCGAGCACGGCGTCGAGGGGCCGGCCGTCGACGTGCGCCCGGCGCAACCGGACGTACTCGGCGGGCACGAGGGCGGCCATCCCGGTGTGCCAGGCGTCGCTCGACGGCAGGGTCGTGAAGGCCCCTTCGATCATCGCGAGGTCACCGCTCAGCCCGACGGCGAACGCGTCGTCGTCGACCGCGCCCCGGACGGCGGACAGGCGAGCGCCCACGCCCGCCCTCGCGGCGGGGTCCTTGAGGCCCAGGAGCCGGGCGTGGCGTGCCAGGTGGGCCAGGACCTCCGGGGTCGCGTCGTACCCGCTCTGCGCGGGCCGGTTGTAGAAGCACAGCGGCAGGTCCGTCTCGGCGGCCACGGCCTCGAACAGGGCCACGACCTCGTCGTCGACCAGCGGGACGTACGAGAAGGGCGTGAGCACGAGGCCGTCGGCGCCGCCTGCCTGCGCGGCCACCGCGTTCCGCACGACCTCCGTCGTGGCCGGCGCCGCGACGGCGACGTGCACCGGTACCCGGGCCCCGGAGCGGCCGGGCCCGGCTTCGCGTGCGGCGCGGACGGCCGTGCCCACGACCGCGGCGCGCTCCTCGGGCGAGAACGACGTGCCCGCGCCCGACGACGCGAGGACCGTGACGCCGTCGACCCCCGCGCGGACCGTGCTCGCGACCAGACCGGCCAGCGCCTCCAGGTCGGGGGCCCCCGGTCCCGGCCCCACGGGTGTGATCGGATAGGCGAGCAGCCCGCTGAAGGGCGACGGCACGGTCATCCGCGTGATGCTGCCACACGAGCGGGCCCGAGGGATGAACGGCCCACCGCCCGATCGTCGCCCGCGCCTACCATGGCGAGCATGACCCAGGACCTGATCCCTGACCTCGTCGCGCCCGCCGACACCTCGACGCTCGTGCGTGGCGCCCACCTCGTGGGCTCCGTGAACCTCCCCACCGCCGAGGACACGTTCCGCACCGTCGCCGCGCACGCGGGCACCCACCTCCGGCGGATCCCCGACGGCGAGGTCGGCGAGAGGTTCCACTGGATCCTGTTCCAGGGCTCACGCTTCGAAGCCGTGCCCGGTCTGGCGCGCCTCCCGATCGACCCGGTGGTCGTCGCCGGGTTCGACGTGCGCCCGCACGTGCTCGACGGCTCGGCCGCCCCGGGGGACCTGACCTTCGGCGAGCTGGGCTACGCGGCGGCCGCGTCGTCGTCGTACGCGGACTTCGTGCGGCTGCGTGCCGAGGGGGTCATCCCGGCCGGGACCCGCTTCCAGGTCTGCCTGCCCACGCCGCTCGCCCCCGTGGTGGCGTTCGCCGTGCCCGACGCCCGAGCGGCCGTCCACACGGCCTACGAGGCCGCGATGCTGCGCGAGATCGAGGCGATCGTCGCGACCGTCCCCGCCGAGGACCTCGCGATCCAGCTCGACCTCGCGAGCGAGTTCGCGCTGATCGAGGGCGCGAACCTCGGGGCCGGACCCGCGCAGGCGTGGTTCGCGGTCGACTCCGACGAGGTGCTCGCCGGCTGCGTCGCGCGCGCGGCCCGGGTGGCCTCCGCGGTCCCCGCGGGCGTCGAGCTCGGGTTCCACCTCTGCTACGGCGACGTGGCCGAGAAGCACTTCGTCGAGCCCGCCGACGCGCGCCGGCTCGTCGAGGTCGCGAACGGCCTCGCCACGACCGTGACCCGCGAGATCGACTGGTTCCACCTGCCCGTGCCGATCGAGCGCGACGACGTCGAGTACGTCGCGCCGCTCGCCGACCTCGCGATCGACCCGGCCACCGAGCTCTACCTGGGCGTCGTCCACCACGAGGACGGTGAGGAGGGCGCACTGCGCCGCCTCGCGGCCGCGGTGCAGGTCCTGGGTGAGCGCGAGGTCGGGGTCGGGACCGAGTGCGGGTTCGGGCGTGGCCCGAGCGAGCGCACCGCGCCCCTGCTCGAGCTGCACACCGCGGTCGCGCGCGCCTGGTAGTCGCCGCCCGCGCGGCACCCCCGGGCGGACCCGCACGCCCGGGGGGACGCTCCGGCGTCGGGCCGGACGCACGAACGGTCGGCAGCCCGGAAGGGGTGCCGACCGTTCGCGACGGTGCCGCTCAGGAGCGGTGGTGCCTCACCGGCTGGCCCACAGGAGGCCGCGCTCGATCACGGTGCGCAGGTCGGAGCTCTCGAGGTCCGAGAGCTGGTGACCCGGTGCGCACACGAAGATCTTCCCCGCGCCCCACTGCCGGGTCCAGATCGACGGCGACACCACGGGCGAGCGCCACGGCGAGTCGGCCGTGGGCTGGATCGTCGTGGTCGCGAGGACCTCGTTGAGCGAGTCCGCGAGCACCCAGTACTGCTCGGAGTTCAGGTGGAACGGGCCGAGGCCGGCCACGAGCGGGTGGTCCGTGTGCTCGGGCAGGACCTCCACGGTGTGCTCGACCAGGTCGCCGGGGTGCGCGGCGAACTGCCCACCGAGCATCTGCAGGTAGTCCGTGGCCATGCGGAACGAGTCGATGATCCCGCCGTGCCAGCCGGCGAGACCGGCACCGTTGGTCACGGCGTCGCGCAGCCCGCGCATCTCGTCGGGCAGGATCTCGCCCATGGTCCAGGACTGGACGATCAGGTCGACGCCCGCCATGTACCCGGCGTCGGCGTAGACCTCGAGCGAGGACTCGACGTCGACGTCGAATCCCGACTCCTCGAGGAAGGGGAGGAAGAGGTCGGTGCTCTCCTCGGGGGAGTGGCCTGGCCATCCTCCCCGGACGATCAGGGCCCGACGGTCCGGCACGCTCATGAGTCCTCCGTTGGCGCTCACGCGATCAGGGCATCGATCGCTGCGGGAGACAGTACGTGATCGATCGCCATGGCGCTCGCACCGAGCACGCCCGCCTGCCCGCGTGCCTGCGACGTGACGATGCGCAGGTGCTGCGTGGCCAGGGGGAGCGAGCGCTGGTAGACGATCTCCCGGATGCCCGCGATCAGGTGCTCACCGGCCTCGGCGATGATGCCGCCGACCACGATCATGGAGGGGTTGAGCAGGCTCACGCACGCGGCCAGGACGGCCCCGATGTCGCGACCGGCCTGACGGACGGCGTGGCTCGCCATGAGGTCGCCGCCGCGCACGAGCGTGACGACGTCGCCGCTGTTGAGGGCCTCGAGACCCTCCTTCTTGAGCGCGCCGGCGATGGCCTGGCCGCTCGCGACGGCCTCGAGGCAGCCGATGTTGCCGCACCGGCAGGGTGTGTCGGTCGCGTTGGGGACCGCGATGTGGCCGATGTCCCCGGCAGCCCCCTGGGCGCCGCGCCGGAGCTCGCCGTCCGAGATGACGCCCGCGCCGATGCCCGTGGCGACCTTGACGAAGAGCATGTCGCTGACCGCGGGCCACGCCGTGCGGTGCTCACCGAGCGCCATGATGTTCACGTCGTTGTCCACGAGGACCGACGCGTCGAAGGTCTTGCCCAGGATCGCCGGGACGTCGACGTCGTCCCACGCGGGCATGATCGGCGGGTTGATGGGCCGCCCGGTCGAGTGCTCGACCGGCCCGGGGAGACCGACGCCGACGCTCACGAGGTCCTTGAGGTCGCGTCCTGCCGCGGCGATGAGCTTTTCACCCGTCTCCGCGACCCAGGCGAGGACCGTCTCCGGTCCCTCGGAGATCGACAGCGGGGCGTCGATCTCGGCGAGGATGTTCGACGCGAGGTCGGTCACCGCGAGGCGGGCGTGCGTCGCGCCGAGGTCCACCGCGAGCACGATCCGTGCGCCGGGGCTGAAGGCGAAGGTCACCGGGGGGCGCCCGCCGGTCGAGCTCGCCTCGCCCGCGGGCGCGATGAGGCCCGAGGCCATCAGCAGGTCGATGCGGGCGGCGATCGTGGACCGCGCCTGCCCGGTGATCGCGGCGAGGTCAGCCCGTGTCCGGGGTTGGCCGTCGCGGAGCAGCTGGAACATGTCCCCGGCGCCGGTGGGGCGTGGGGCGAACTTCAGCAGTTCCTCGGTGGGCACGATGTATCACGGAGCCTCTCGTTACTACGCAGTGGTGGCGTTCTCTAGCGTACTGCGATCTTCGGCTTTTGCTTGACGATCGACAGAAGCCGACCTAGCGTGTGGTTTGCCGCGGCAGCGACGCCGCGGCGGACGGAGTCTCGCACCTCCACCTGTCAGTAGCGTGATATCCCCGACAATCTGCCCTTGTTGCCACCCTGGACGAGGTCCTCGCCGCCTGCTCGCGCGGCCGGACGTGAGTCAGGGTCTCGGCCGGCGCGCCGCACCTCTATGTCCACTTTTGCTGGTCACGGGTCTGTAACGAAGCAAAAGATCGAGATCTTCTGATTGACGCTCGTCAAAAGGTCGGCTAGTTTCTCTCACATGGTCAACGCAGACCCTCAGCCCACCAGGCCGCTCCTGCAGATGCGGAGCATCGTCAAGCAGTTTCCCGGCGCCCGAGCACTCGACGGCGTCGATCTCGACATCCTCCCCGGAGAGGTGCACTGCCTCCTCGGACAGAACGGTGCCGGCAAGTCGACCCTCATCAAGGTGCTCGCCGGTGCACACCAGCCCAACGAGGGGCAGATCCTCATCGACGGGGAGCCCGTCACCATCCCTCACCCGGTCGCCGCGCTCAAGCTCGGCGTCGCCACGATGTACCAGGAGCTGGACGTCGTCGACGGCCTGACCGTCGCCGAGAACATCTACCTGGGGCACGAGCTGTCGACCGCCGGCTTCTCCAACCGGCGCGTGGTCGCCAAGAACACCCGCGACCTCATGAGGCGCCTGGGTCACCCCGAGATCTCACCCCACCGCGAGGTGGGCGAGCTGTCCGCCGCGGGCAAGCAGATCGTGTCCATGGCTCGCGCCCTCTCGCACGACGCGCGGGTCATCGTCATGGACGAGCCGTCCGCGGTGCTCGACAGCGAAGAGGTCGAGAACCTCTTCCGCGTGGTCCGCGAGCTCACCTCGAGCGGTGTCGCGATCGTCTACATCTCGCACCGGCTCGAGGAGATCCGGCAGATCGGCGACCGGATCACCGTCCTCAAGGACGGGCGCACGGTCGCGCAGAACCTCCAGGTCTCGCAGACGCCCACCGCGGAGCTCATCAAGCTCATGACGGGCCGCGCGGTCGACAACGTCTTCCCGGCGCGCGAACCGGTCGCCGACGAGGCGGAGGTCCTGCTCGCGGTCGCGTCGCTCGGTCTCAAGGGCGAGTTCTCGGACGTCTCCTTCGAGGTGCGGGCGGGCGAGGTCGTCGGTCTCGCCGGCCTCGTCGGCTCGGGGCGTTCCGAGATCCTCGAGACCATCTACGGGGCGCGCCACGCGACCGAGGGAACCGTCGCGGTCGGGGGCAAGCAGCTCCGGGCCGGTTCGGTCGCGGTCGCGGTCGACGCGGGCATCGGCCTGTGCCCCGAGGAGCGCAAGAGCCAGGGGCTCCTCCTCGACGAGCCCGTCTACCGCAACATCACCCTCTCGACGTTCGGGCGCTTCGCCAAGGGAGGTTTCCTCGACGAGCAGGCCGAGAAGGCGGCGGCGCAGGAGCAGGCGGTCTCGCTCGACCTGCGCCCCGCCGGCGTCGAGCGCCACGCTCGGACGCTGTCCGGCGGGAACCAGCAGAAGGCGCTCCTGGCGCGCTGGCTCGTCCGCGGCTGCCGCGTCCTGCTGCTCGACGAGCCCACCCGTGGCGTCGACGTCGGGGCGCGCGCCGAGATCTACAACCTCATCCGCGACCTCGCGGCCTCGGGGGCGGCCGTCCTCGTGGTCTCGAGCGAGATCGACGAGGTGCTCGGTCTGTCCGACCGCGTCCTCGTGATCTCGGAGGGCCGCGTCGTCCACCAGGGACCAGCAGATTCGATCGACGAGCACGGTGTGCTCGACCTCGTCATGGAAGGAAGTGCCGCGTGAGCGAGCAGGAGGTGTCCACCGCAACCGTCGTGGACGGGTCGGCGCACGCCGGGAGCTCCGGTTCGTCCGGTCCCGCGTCGTCGCGCCGGAATTTGTTCAATGGATCGATGGGTCGGAACGTCGGCCTGGTCCTCGCCCTCGTGGCGCTCGGCATCGTCGGCTACGTCACGGCCGGAGAGCGGTTCGCGAGCATCGACAACGTCCTGACGATCCTCCGCTCGGCCGCCGTGATCGGCGTCCTGAGCATCGGCATGACCTTCGTCATCACGGCGGGCGGCATCGACCTCTCGGTCGGCTCCGTCATGGGTCTGTCGACCGTCTGGGCCAGCACGCTCGCGACCCAGACCATGGCCGCCGACACCCACTGGATCGTCATGGTCGTCACGGCCCTCGCGGTCGGTACGGTCTGCGGGCTCATCAACGGCGTCCTCATCGCCTACGGCAAGGTCGTCGCGTTCATGTCGACCCTCGCGATGATGGTCGCGGCCCGAGGGCTCGCCGAGATGATCTCCAACCGGCAGACGCAGATCGTCACGGTCAAGCCGTTCCTCAACTTCTTCCGCGCCGACTTCATCGGGATCCCGGTCCTCGTCTGGATGTTCGTCGTGGTCGCGGTCGCCGGCTGGATCGTCCTCAACCGCACGACGTTCGGCCGACGCACCATCGCGGTCGGTGGCAACCCCGAGGCCGCCCGCCTCGCGGGCATCAAGGTCAAGCGCCACCTCATGTACCTCTACTGCCTCGTGGGCTTCACGGCCGGCATCGCAGCGGTCATGATGCTCGGCCGCACCACGGCCGGCTCCTCGACGAACGGCCTGTTCTACGAGCTCGACGTCATCGCGGCGGTCGTCGTCGGCGGGACGCTCCTCGTGGGCGGCCGCGGCACGATCGTCGGGACCGTGTTCGGTGTCCTGATCTTCATGACGCTGACCAACATCTTCACGCTCAACAACATGTCGACCTCGGCGCAGAACGTGGCGAAGGGCGTGATCATCGTGGTCGCCGTGCTCCTCCAGCAGCGCTTCGCCTCGCGCACCAGATCCGACTAGCCCCGCCGTCGGGACTTCTCGTACCGCACCACCGCACCACGACCCCGCCCCGCGGGGCCGGAACCCCAGCACGTCCAGCACGTCCCAACCAGCACCAGCAGGACCAGAATCAAGGGAGATCCTCATGTCCGCTCGTACCCGTACCCCGATGCCACGCCGTCTGGCCCTCGCGACCGTCGCGCTCACCTCGGTCGCGCTGTTCGCCTCGGCCTGCACCTCGAACACGCCGGCCCCCGCGGAGACCAGCGCCGCTGCCGCAGCCCCGGGCGCGTCGTCGGACAACGACGCCTCGGGCGAGAAGGTCGTCATCGGCTTCTCCGCCCCGGCCGCCGACCACGGCTGGATGGGTGCCATCACCAAGGCCGCCCAGGCCGAGGCAGCCAAGTACGACGACGTCGAGCTCAAGGTCGCCGAGGGGACCAACGACGTCAACCTCCAGATCAGCCAGATCGAGACGTTCATCAACGACGGCGTCGACGCGATCGTCATCCTCCCGTTCGACGGCGCAGCCCTCACCGAGGTCGCGACCGAGGCCATGGAGGCGGGCATCACGGTCATCAACGTCGACCGCGAGTTCTCGAGCCCGTTCGCGGCCCGGTCCACGGTCCTCGGCGACAACTACGGCATGGGCGTGAGCGCCGGCACCTACATCTGCGAGCAGCTGGGCGACAACAAGGACGCGGTCGTCGCGGAGATCGCCGGGATCGACTCGCTGCCCCTGACCCAGGACCGCAGCCAGGGCTTCGCCGACGCGCTCGAGGGCTGCGGGCTCGAGGTCAACAACCGCGTCGCGGCCGACTTCACGGTCCAGGGCGGCGAGCAGGCCGCTGCCAACCTGCTCCAGGCCGCGCCCAAGATCGACGCGATCTGGAACCACGACGACGACCAGGGCGTCGGCGTCCTCGCGGCGATCGACAACGCGGGCCGTGACGAGTTCTTCATGGTCGGCGGCGCCGGCTCGGCGAACGTCATGCGCTCGATCGAGGCCGACGACACCGTCCTCAAGGCGACCGTCATCTACCCCTCGACCCAGGCAGCCGACGGCATCAAGCTGGCCCGCCTGATCGAGCACGGCAAGTCGATGAGCGACCTCGCCTCGCTGGGCGTGCCGCGCCAGATCCAGCTCTTCGCGCCGGTCGTGACCAAGGACAACGTCGACGAGTACCTGCCGTCGGCCTTCGAGTCCTGAGCACGACCCACCACTGACGTCGCGGGCCGGGCGCAGCGCCCCCCGGCGGGCGCCCGGCCCGCGACGTCCACCACGAAAGGAAGTGCCTGAGATGGCAGAAAACGGTCACCCGACCCTCGGGATCGGCATGGTCGGGTACTCGTTCATGGGGGCTGCCCACTCGCAGGGATGGCGCACCGCACCGCGGTTCTTCGACCTGCCGCTCGCGCCCGAGATGCGCGTGCTGGCGGGCCGCAACGCAGCAGCCGTCACGGCTGCCGCGGACAAGCTCGGCTGGGACGACGTCGAGACGGACTGGCGCAAGCTGGTAGCACGCGACGACGTCGACCTGGTCGACATCTGCACCCCGGGCGACACGCACGCCGAGATCGCGATCGCGGCCCTGGAGGCCGGCAAGCACGTCCTGTGCGAGAAGCCGCTGGCCAACACGGTCGCCGAGGCCGAGCTCATGGTCGCTGCCGCCGAGGCCGCCGCCGCGCGCGGCGTGCTCGCCACGGTGGGCTTCACCTACCGTCGGGTCCCCGCGGTCCAGCTCGCCCGCCAGCTCGTGGTGGACGGCCGGATCGGCACGATCCGCCACGTGCGCGCCCAGTACCTCCAGGACTGGATCGCCGACGAGACCGCGCCGCTCTCGTGGCGCCTCGACAAGACCAAGGCGGGCTCGGGTGCCCTGGGCGACATCGGTGCCCACATCATCGACCTCGCGCAGTTCATCACGGGCGAGTCGATCACCGGGGTCTCGGGCATCCTCGAGACGTTCGTCGACGAGCGTCCGATCGCCACCGGTTTCTCGGGCCTGTCCGGCACGGGCGGCACCGAGACGGGTCCCGTCACGGTCGACGACGCCGCGGTCTTCCTCGCGCGCCTGACGGGCGGCGGGCTCGGAGTCTTCGAGGCCACCCGTTTCGCCTACGGCCGCAAGAACGCGATCCGCCTCGAGATCAACGGTTCGCGCGGGTCGGTCGCGTTCGACTTCGAGGACATGAACGTCCTCCACTTCTTCGACGCCTCGGACGACCCGCAGGTCGCGGGCTTCCGGCGCATCGTCGTGACCGAGCCCCAGCACGCGTACATCGCGAGCTGGTGGCCCGCCGGTCACGGGCTCGGGTACGAGCACGCGTTCACGCACCAGGCGGTCGACCTCGTGCGCGACGTCGCTGCCGGTACCCAGCCCACCCCGTCCTTCGCCGACGGCCTGGCCGTCCAGCGAATCCTCGAAGCCGTCGAGCGCAGCGCTGCGTCCGACAGCGACTGGCAGCAGATCTGAGAGGAGGTCTCGGCCCGCAGCGTGCGGGAGCCACGCGCCGGAGTGCGGCGTGGTGCGAGATGCCCGGCGGAGCAGGTCCGCCACCGGTGACGACGGGTCACGGCCGATGCCGTCGACACCCCGGAGCGCAGCACCCTTGTCCCATCATCACAAGGAGTCCTAGGTGAGAAACGTGCTCTGGAGAGCCCCGCGCGCAACGATGCGCACGGTCGCGGCCGTCGCCGCTACCGCGGTGGCGCTCCCACTGTCCATGGCGACCGGGGCGGCGGCTTTCGCCGCCACCCCCGGTGCCGCCCAGTCCGCCACCACGTCCGTCGTGGTGCCCCAGGAGGCCGCCGCGGCCCCCTTCGACGCGCTGATCTTCTCCAAGACCGCCGGGTTCCGGCACGACGCGATCCCGGCCGGCATCGCCGCGATCGAGAAGCTCGGGATCGAGAACGGCTTCACGGTCGACGTCACCGAGGACGCGGCCGCCTTCAACGACGAGAACCTCGCGCAGTACGAGGTCGTGATCTGGCTCTCGACCACGGGCGACGTGCTCAACACCGACCAGCAGGCCTCGTTCGAGCGGTACATCGCGAACGGCGGCGGCTACGCGGGCGTGCACGCGGCGTCCGACACCGAGTACGACTGGTCCTGGTACGGCGGCCTCGTGGGCGCCTACTTCTCGGGGCACCCGCAGAACCAGGACGCCACGATCAAGGTCGAGGACGGCGTCCACCCCTCGACCGCGCACCTGCCGTCCCGCTGGGACCGCCACGACGAGTGGTACAACTTCCGCACGAGCCCGCGAGACAAGGTCCATGTGCTCGCGAGCCTCGACGAGACCTCGTACGACGCGGGCAGCGCGAAGATGGGCTCCGACCACCCGATCGCGTGGTGCCAGACCTACGAGGGCGGCCGTTCCTGGTACACCGGCGGCGGGCACACCCAGGCCAGCTACACCGAGCCGGGATTCGTCGAGCACCTGCTGGGCGGCATCCAGACCGCCGCGGGCGTCGTCGACTCGGACTGCAACGCGACGCAGAGCGCGAGCTTCGAGCGCGTCGCGCTCGACGAGGACACGAGCAACCCCATGATGCTCGACGTCGCCCCCGACGGCACGGTGTTCTACGCCGAGCGTGACGGTCGCGTCCGCCGCATCGACCACGACGCCAACGTCACGACGACGGCGCTGAGCCTCAACGTGACGCAGGCCAACGAGGACGGGCTGCTGGGCCTGGTGCTCGACCCGGACTTCGCGACGAACGGCTGGCTCTACGCCTACTGGTCGCCCGCGAACGTGGGGTCGGACGGCCCGCACAACCGGATCTCGCGCTACACCTACGACACCGCGTCGAGGACGTTCGACCCCACGAGCGAGAAGAAGCTCCTGACCGTGACCACGCAGCGCGACACGTGCTGCCACGCGGGCGGGGACATGATCTTCGACGAGGACGGCAACCTGATCCTCGCGACGGGTGACAACACCAACCCGTTCGAGTCCGGTGGCTTCACGCCGACCGACGAGCGTCCCGGCCGCAAGAACTTCGACGCCCAGGGTTCCTCGGCGAACTCGAACGACCTGCGCGGCAAGGTCCTGCGCATCACTCCCGAGGATGACGGCACGTACTCGATCCCCGAGGGCAACATGTTCGCCCCGGGCACGGACAAGACGCGGCCCGAGATCTACGCCATGGGCTTCCGCAACCCGTTCCGGATCGGTATCGACAACGCCTCCGGGAACGTCCTGGTCGGCGACTACGGTCCCGACTCGGGCTCGGCCGACCCCGCTCGCGGTCCCCGCGGCGCGGTCGAGTGGAACGTCGTGAGCGAGCCGGGCTTCTACGGCTGGCCGTACTGCACGGGCGCCAACACGTCGTACGTCGACTACAACTTCGCGACCGGCCAGTCCGGTGCGTCGTTCGACTGCGCGGCGGGCACGACCAACGACTCGCCGAACAACACGGGCATCCAGAAGCTCCCGGCCGCCATCGCCGCCGAGATCTGGTACACCGGCGCGGCCAACCCGCAGTTCCCCGAGATCGGTGGCGGCGGTGCGCCCATGGGCGGCCCCGTCTACGAGTTCGACCCCGAGCTCGACTCCGACGTGAAGTGGCCCGCGTACTGGGACGGCAAGGCGCTGTTCGGCGAGTGGAACCACGGCACGATGTTCTCGATCCAGCTCGACGGCGAGAAGCGTGACCAGATCGTCGACATCAACCGGATCATGCCGGGCGTGCTGGACCCGTCCAACGGGTTCGACCGCCCCATGGACTTCGACTTCGGTCCTGACGGCGCGCTGTACGTGATCGACTGGGGCTCGGGCTTCGGCGGCAACAACGACTCGAGCGCGGTCTACAAGGTCAACTACGTCCAGGGCGACCCGTCGCCGATCGCCCACGCCCGTGCGGACGTGACGAGCGGTGCGGCACCCCTGACGGTCCAGTTCTCCTCGGAGGGCACGCGCCACCCGGCCGGCGAGCCGATCGCGCTCCAGTGGACGTTCGGCGACGGCTCCGCGCCCTCGACCGAGGCGAACCCGACCCACACCTACACCGCGAACGGCTCCTACACGGCCCAGCTCACCGCGACCGACAGCAACGGCAAGTTCGCCGTCGCCAACGTCACGGTGGTCGTCGGCAACCAGGCACCCACGGTGAAGATCGAGTTCCCGGACAACGGCGGGTTCTTCGAGTGGGGCGACCAGGTCCGCTACCGGATCACGGTCGAGGACCCCGACGGCGACGTCGACTGCTCGTCGGTCGCGCTGCGCACCTCGCTCGGCCACGACTCGCACGCTCACCCCATGGAGGAGCTGTACGGCTGCGAGGGGGTCCTCCAGACCGCTCGCGACGAGGGTCACGGCATCGAGTCGAACATCTTCTGGGTCATCGAGGGTTCCTACACCGACGACGGCGGCGAGGCCGGCGTGCCCCTGACGGGCAACGCTCTCCAGGTGCTCCAGCCCAAGCGCGTCCAGTCGGAGTTCTACACCTCGACGGGTCGCGAGACCTCGATCGGGACCAGCGGCACCCCCGGCGTCCAGAAGGAGACCACCTCGGACTCCGCGGGCGGCGGTCAGAACCTGGGCTACATCGAGCCCGGTGACTGGTGGGCGCACGAGCCCGTGAGCCTGACGAACGTCGAGGCCATCAGCCTGCGCGTCGCCTCGCCCAACGCGAACGGCGTGGTCTCGCTGCGCTGGGACGCTCCGGACGGCCCGGAGATCGGCCGGATCACCGTGCCGAACACGGGGGACTGGCAGGTCTACCGCGACGTCTCGACGCCGCTCACGAACGTGCCGGAAGGCAGCGGGACGCTCTACTTCGTCCTGCTCTCGGGCGGCATCAACGTCAACTGGATGGACATCGACGGCCGCGGCGTCACGGACAACATCCGTCCCGACGTCGAGCTCGACGTGCCCACCCTGGTCGGCTCGGCCCCGCTGACGGTCACCGCGACCGCGACGGGTTCCGACCCCGACGGCGAGGCGTCCGACCTGGTCTACGCGTGGGACGACGGGCTGGGCGGCGGGTTCGTCGACGGTGGCCCCGAGTTCTCGCACACGTACACCGCGGCGGGCACCTACCGGCTGCAGGTCCGTGTGACCGACGCCGGCGGCGCCTACACGGTCAAGTACGTGAACATCAAGGTCAACGAGTCCGGTCCGGTCATGTGCTTCTCGGGCCGCTCGGACGACTTCACGGGCACCGCGGTGGACGAGGACCGCTGGTCCACGATCATCCGTCGTGACCAGAAGCTCGCGGTCGCCGACGGTCACCTCGTGATCCCGGCGAGCAAGGCGGACTTCTACGGCCAGGGCGAGGGACCGGTGTCCAACATCGTCCTGCAGGACCTCCCGTCGGGTCCGTGGACGGCGACCACCAAGGTCACCTTCCCGGCGCGTGCCCAGTACCAGCAGGCCGGTCTGCTCCTGTGGGGCGACGGCGACAACTACGCCAAGATGGTGATCCAGGGCCGCGGGACCGGGGCGAACCCCAACTCGCGCGTCTTCCAGTTCATCCGCGAGGAGAACGGCACGCCCAACGAGGTGGCCGCGTCCAACGTGAACATCACGACGGACTTCCCGGACACGTTCTACGTGCGCTACACGAGCGACGGGTCCAACCTCAGGGCGTACTACTCGGCCGACGGCCTGGACTTCACGGCCATGTCCGAGACCAAGTCGCTGCACGGCCTCGTGAACCCGAAGATCGGGCTCGTGGCGTTCGCGAACGACGGCTCGGTGCCGGCCGTGGTCGACGCCAAGTTCGACTGGTTCCACATCACGCCGGACGACACGGCCACCGCGGCCGGGCCGGACGACGAGTTCGAGGGGACGTCGCTCGACGGCTGCCGCTGGAACAGCGTGGTCCGTCCGGACGCATCGGGTCTGCGGGTCGCGGGCGGCAAGCTCGAGATCGACACGACCCCGACGGACATCTACGGCACGGGCAACACCGACGTGCCGAACATCGTCCTGCAGGACCAGCCCGCTGGTGACTGGACGGTCGAGACCAAGGTCGACGGCTCGACGTTCGACCAGCAGTACCAGCAGGGTGGTCTGATCCTCTACGGCGACGACGACAACTACGTCAAGCTGGACTTCATCACGAAGAACCAGCAGGGCGCGGCGGTCGACCGTGGGCTCGAGATGCGCAGCGAGGCCGGCGCGACCGTCCTCAACCCGCAGCCCAACGTCAACAACCTCACGCAGGGCGTGTGGTGGTTGCGCCTGGCCAAGGTGGGCACGACGTTCACCGGCTCGTACAGCGCCGACGGCGTGACCTGGACCGAGATCGCCGAGAAGGTGACCAACCCGGGCCTGGCGGACGCCAAGGTCGGGCTGTACGCCCTCGGCGCGGGCCAGAAGGCCTCGGCGACCGCGACGTTCGAGCACTTCCGCGTCGTGGGTCCCCAGGCCGAGCCGCTCACGGTGAGCGGGTCGCTCGACCCGGCCTCGCCGTCGGGCGCGAACGGCTGGTGGACCGGTCCGGTGACCGTCACGGTCGCCACCACGGGCGGTGCGGCGGGCCAGCAGGTCTACCGCGAGTACCAGCTCGACGGCGGCGCGTGGGCCGAGTACACGGCCCCCGTGGTCGTGGACGCACCGGGTGAGCACACGATCAAGGTGCGGGCCTCGGCCGGCACCGAGAACGTGACGGGCGCCGACGTGGCGGTCAAGATCGACGGTGACGGACCGACCGCGGCGGCGACGCTGCGCGAGGACCGCACGGTGGAGATCACGGCCACAGACGCCGTCTCGGGGATCGCGTCGGTCGAGTACTCGCTCGACGGGACGACCTGGGTCGCGTACGAGGCACCGGTCGCCGTCGGCGACGCCGCGGCGACCCTCGCCTACCGGGCCACGGACGTGGCCGGGAACGTCACGGCCTCCTCGCTCGAGGTGCCGGCCGGTGAGCTGGTCCCCGCGACCGTCACGGCCGCACCGAAGTGCGTGGCGAACCGCGTGACGCTCGGCGTCACCGCGGTCAACACGGGCGACGCCCCGGTCACGATCGTGGTGCGCTCGGCCTACGGCACCAAGACCTTCACGGGGGTGGCGGCGGGCAAGTCCGCCCACCAGTCGTTCGCGACCCGTGCTGCGTCGATCGAGGCCGGTCAGGTCACCGTCACGGTGACCGACGCCGAGGGGAGGACCAGCACGTACACGATCGACCACGCCGCTGCGAGCTGCGGCTGACCGATCACCGG
>NZ_JBHXBO010000073.1:0-18138 GCF_042726775.1 Oerskovia sp. NPDC060287 | reverse complement strand
GATACGCAGAAGGCCGCCGGTCAGGTCATGGACCCGGCCGACGGCCTTCTCACTGTGTGGAGCCAGGGGGACTCGAACCCCCAACCCCCTGCTTGCAAAGCAGGTGCGCTACCAATTGCGCCATGGCCCCAGAACGCTCGGAACCGACGTGCAGAGAGCCGTCACTCGAAAGTGTCGGTGACCTCTGCCCAGAGATCGCGCTCGTTGTTGTCCTCGGACACCTTGCGCCAGATCAAGAATCCAGCGCCAGCAACGAGCAGCAGTACGAAGAACTTCTTCATGACGTTCCCCCTCGGGTGGGTTTCCGGCAGTGGGCCTAAGAGGACTTGAACCTCTGACCTCTTCCTTATCAGGGAAGCGCTCTAACCGTCTGAGCTATAGGCCCTTGCTGTGCTGCGGCAGCGCTTGAGACTATCGCACTTCTCGGGTGGTACCCAAACCGGGACATCGTCGGGAGCCGTGCAGGACGCTCCACGGCCTGCGACGACGCCCCGGTCAGGGGACGTTTTGCCCTAGTCGTCCGTCATCGTGAGGTGGATTCCGCCCACCATCGCGGCAACCAGGTTGTAGATGAACGCCATGATCGTGGACAGCGCTGTGATCAGCACCATATTCACGATCGCGATCAGGGTGGCGAGCGCGACGACCCGGTTGAACTCCACGAACTGGAGCACGTCGACGGGGCTCTCCTTGCCGACGATGCTCTCCACCAGGGAGTTCACCTCGGTGAAGACGCCCATGCCGTCCAGCACGGTCCAGAAGACCGCGGTCGCGACGACCGTCATGATCCCGATCGCCACGGCCAGCAGGAACGACAGCTTCATGACCGACCACGGGTCGACCCGCGACACCGTCAGGCGGACCCTGCGGGGGCCGTCGGACGCAGGCCGCGCGGCGGGCGTGGCCCCCGTCGCGGGCGCGGGAGAGGTCGCGGTGGCCGCCGCAGGCGCGGCAGCGGCCGGAGTCGCCGGAGTGGTCCCCGTCACCGGACGGGCCGTCCCGCTGAAGCCGGCGGCCGTGTAGTGCATCGCGGGGACCTCCTGCGTACCGCCAGGAGCCGTGGTGCTCGTCGAGCTCTTCGTCACGCGCGGCACCGTTCGGTCGTCGATCTCGGTCGTGGACTGTGGAGCAGGAGCCGCCGGGGCGGCAGCTGCTGGCGCCGGGCTCGCCGCCGGCTTGGCGGTCGCCGGCTTGGCGGTCGCCGGCTTGGCCGTCGCCGGCTTGGCCGTCGCCGGAGCCGGGTCGGACAGCTTCTTGGCGGCAGCCTTGGCCGTCGCCATGGCGGCCGCGGCGGCCTTGAGCGCACCGGAGCGCGCCGTGCCGCCGTTCGACTCGGGGGGCGGCGGCACGGGAGCCTCGGTCCCGCCCGACGACGCCGCTCCCGTCGCAGGAGGCGGCGGCACCGGGGCGTTGGCCCCGGCCTGCGCGCCGCTGGTCGTCCCGCCCCCTGCGGGCCGTGCCGTGCCGTTGGTCGCCGCAGGGCGGCTCGCGGTGCCCGTCACGTCGTCAGGACGCGGGGTCACCACCTTCGGCACGATCGTCGGCGGGGACTTCTTCTCGCTGCTCATCTACCATCCTCGGTGGCTCCGGGGGCCGCTTCCGACGAAGCCTCCTGCCCGGTGGTGCTGGCGGGAGAGGCGACGTCAGGCTGCCCCTGCTCGGATGCTTCCTCGTCCACGGTATCCCGATCCTCCCCCAGTCGACGTTCGACATTACGGGCAACGGCGATGATCTTGTCGTTCTTGTCCGGCTTGGCGAAGATCACGCCCTGCGACGTACGACCCGTCGGCTTCACCTCGTCGACGGACGACCTGACGATCTTCCCCCGTTCCATGATGACGAGCACCTCGTCGTCGGCGTCGACCACGAGCGCGCCGACCAGGTCACCGTTGCGCTCGGGCAGGTTGGCGACCTTGATCCCGAACCCGTTGCGACCCTGGACGCGGTAGTTGTCCTCCGTGAGCTGGGTCCGCTTGGCGATGCCGCCCTCGGTGACCGTGAAGAGGAACGCGTCGTCCCGGACAACGTCCATGGCCAGGAGGTCGTCCTCGTCACGGAACTTCATGCCCGTCACACCCGACGTGGACCGGCCGAGGGGACGCATGGCGTCGTCGTCGGCCGTGAAGCGGATCGACTGCCCCTTGCGCGAGACCAGGATCAGGTCGTCCGTCGCGTCGACCAGCCGGGCGGAGACCAGCTCGTCGGTGTTGCCGTCCTCGTCCTCGCGCAGGTTGATCGCGATGAGACCGCCCGAGCGCGGCGAGTTGTACTCCGCGAGGCGCGTCTTCTTGACCAGACCGCGACGGGTCGCGAGCACCAGGTACTCCGCGGCGTCGTAGTCGCGCAGGTCCAGGACCTGGGCGATCTTCTCTCCGGGCTGGAACGCCAGGAGGTTCGCGACGTGCTGGCCCTTGGCGTCGCGCCCGCCCTCGGGCAGCTCGTACGCCTTGGCCCGGTACACCCGGCCGAGGTTCGTGAAGAACAGGAGCCAGTGGTGCGTCGTCGTGACGAAGAAGTGGTCGACGATGTCGTCCTCGCGCAGCTGCGCGCCGCGCACGCCCTTGCCGCCGCGCTTCTGCTGACGGTAGTTGTCGCTGCGCGTGCGCTTGGCGTAGCCACCGCGCGTGATCGTGACGACGACCTCCTCCTCGGCGATGAGGTCCTCGATCGACACCTCTCCGTCGTAGGGCAGGATCGTCGTGCGACGCTCGTCGCCGTACCGGGCCACGATCTCCTCGAGCTCGTCGCCCACGATCTGACGCTGGCGCTCGGGACGGGCCAGGATGTCGTTGAGGTCCTTGATCGCGGCCTCGAGCTCGGCGTACTCGTCGATGAGCTTCTGCCGCTCCATGGCCGCGAGGGCGCGCAGCTGGAGGGTCAGGATGGCGCGGGCCTGGACCTCGTCGACCTCGAGCAGCGCCATGAGGCCCTCTCGGGCGTCCTCGACCGTGGCCGAACCACGGATGAGCGCGATGACCGCGTCGAGCGCGTCGAGCGCCTTGAGGTAGCCGCGCACGATGTGCGCCCGCTCCTCCTTGGCGCGCAGGTCGAACCGGGCGCGGCGCATGACGACGTCCATCTGGTGCGTCGTCCAGTGCCGGACGAACGCGTCGATGCTCAGCGTGCGCGGCACGCCGTCGACCAGCGCGAGCATGTTCGCGCCGAAGTTCTCCTGGAGGGACGTGTGCTTGTACAGGTTGTTCAGGACGACCTTCGCGACCGCGTCGCGCTTGAGCACGATCACGAGGCGCTGCCCCGTACGACCGGACGTCTCGTCGCGGATGTCCGCGATGCCCTGGACCTTGCCGTCCTTGACCAGGTCCGCGATGCGCAGCGCCAGGTTGTCGGGGTTGACCTGGTAGGGGAGCTCGGTGATGACGAGGCAGATCCGGTTCTGGATCTCCTCGACGTTGACGACCGCGCGCATGGTGATGGATCCACGACCCGTGCGGTACGCCTCCTCGATGCCCTTGTGACCGAGGATCGTCGCGCCGGTCGGGAAGTCCGGGCCCTTGATCTTGGTCAGCAGGACCTCGAGGAGCTCCTCCTTGGAGGCCTCCGGGTGCTCGAGGTGCCACTTCACGCCGTCCGCGACCTCACGGAGGTTGTGCGGGGGGATGTTCGTCGCCATGCCGACCGCGATACCGGCCGAGCCGTTGACCAGCAGGTTCGGGAACCGCGAGGGCAGGACGACGGGTTCCTGGGTACGGCCGTCGTAGTTGTCCTGGAAGTCGACGGTCTCCTTGTCGATGTCCCGGACCATCTCCGTGGCCAGCGGCGCCATGCGGCACTCGGTGTATCGAGGGGCCGCGGCCGGGTCGTTGCCAGGAGACCCGAAGTTCCCCTGGCCGGCAGCGAGCGGGTAGCGCAGCGACCAGTCCTGGACCAGGCGGACCAGGGCGTCGTAGATCGACGTGTCACCGTGCGGGTGGAACTTTCCCATGACGTCACCGACGACACGGCTGCACTTGGAGAACGCACGGTCGGGGCGGTAGCCGCCGTCGTGCATCGCGTACAGCACGCGACGGTGGACGGGCTTGAGGCCGTCACGCACGTCCGGGAGCGCTCGACCGACGATGACGCTCATCGCGTAGTCGAGGTACGAGCGCTGCATCTCGAGCTGCAGGTCCACCTGTGCGATCCGGCCGTGCTGCACCGCGACCGCGCCGTCGGCCCCCAGCGTCGCCTCGGTCCCGTCCCCGGGAAGGGTCCCCTGGTTCTCGTCCTGCTCGGGAGTCTCGTCCGTCACCGTCGTCTACCTCGTCCTGTCGTGGTCCTGCTGTGTGGTGAAGCTGTCGTCACGGCCCGGCGGAAGCGCGCCCGCTCGACCGTGAAGGTCCCGGGGCCGGTCGTCCGCCGTGCCGTCGCGCGGTAGGTCGGGGTCGGCGCGCGGACGGCCGGGTCTTCCACCCGGCCGTCCTTCGCCACCGACCTCGACCTACCCGCTAGATGTCCAGGAACCTCACGTCCTTGGCGTTGCGCTGGATGAAGTTGCGGCGCGACTCGACGTCCTCGCCCATGAGGATCGAGAAGATCTCGTCCGCGGCAGCCGCGTCGTCGAGCGTGACCTGGTTGAGCGTGCGGTGCTCGGGGTCCATGGTCGTGTCCCACAGCTCCGAGTAGTCCATCTCGCCGAGACCCTTGTAGCGCTGGATCCCGTTCTCCTTGGGGATGCGCTTGCCCGCGGCCTGACCCGCGACCAGGAACGCGTCGCGCTCCCGGTCGGAGTAGACGTAGTCGTGCGGTGCGTTGGACCACTTGAGCCGGTACAGCGGCGGCTGCGCGAGGTACACGTGGCCGTGCTCGATCAGCGGGCGCATGTACCGGAAGAGCAGCGTCAGCAGCAGCGTGCAGATGTGCTGTCCGTCGACGTCGGCGTCCGCCATGAGGACGATCTTGTGGTACCTCAGCTTGGCGATGTCGAAGTCCTCGCCGATGCCCGTGCCGAACGCCGTGATGAGCGCCTGGACCTCGTTGTTGCCCAGCGCACGGTCGAGGCGGGCGCGCTCGACGTTGAGGATCTTGCCTCGCAGCGGGAGGATCGCCTGGTTGTGCGGGTTGCGTCCACGGACGGCCGAGCCGCCTGCCGAGTCGCCCTCGACGATGAAGACCTCGCACTCCTCGGGCCGGTTGGACTGGCAGTCCTTGAGCTTGCCCGGCATGCCGCCGGACTCGAGGAGCCCCTTGCGCCGCGTCGCCTCGCGCGCCTTGCGGGCGGCGAGCCGCGCCTGCGAGGCCTGGATGGCCTTGCGGATGATGTCGCGCGCCTCGGTCGGGTGCGAGTCGAACCAGTCCGTGAGCTGCGAGCGGACGACGCGCTGCACGAACGACTTGGCCTCGGTGTTGCCGAGCTTGGTCTTCGTCTGGCCCTCGAACTGGGGCTCGCCGAGCTTGATCGACAGGACGGCCGTGAGACCCTCGCGGATGTCATCGCCCGTGAGGTTGTCGTCCTTCTCCTTGATGATGGCCTTGGCCCGCGCGTACTCGTTGACCAGCGAGGTCATGGCCGCACGGAAGCCCTCCTCGTGCGTGCCGCCCTCGGTCGTCGAGATCGTGTTGGCGAACGTGTGCACGGACTCGGAGTAGGAGCTCGTCCACTGGAGCGCGATCTCGACCGAGATGCGCCGCTCCTTGTCCTCGGACTCGAAGTCGATGATCTCGTCGTGGATCAGCTCGACCTTCTTGGCCGCGTTGAGGTGCTTGACGTAGTCCACCAGCCCCTCGTCGTACTTGTACGACACCACGCGGGGCTTGAACTCGTCCTCCCCCTCGGGGGCCGCGACGAGGTCCTCCGCGGGGTCCGAGACCTGGCCCGTGACCTCGTCGTCGGTGTCCAGGAACTGACGGCGCTCGTCGGTGAGCGTGATGCGCAGCCCCTTGTTGAGGAACGCGTACTGCTGGAAGCGCGAGCGGAGGGTCTCGAAGTCGAACTCGGTCGTCTCGAAGATCTCCGGGTCCGGCCAGAACGTCTGTGTCGTGCCGGTCTCCGTGGTGGCCTCGCCCTCGACGAGAGGCCCGTCGGTCTTGCCGCCGTCCTTGAAGTTCTGGCTCCAGACGTGACCGTCGCGCTTGATCACCGTCTGGACCTTGCGCGACAACGCGTTGACGACCGAGATGCCCACGCCGTGCAGTCCACCGGAGACCGCGTAGCCGCCCCCGCCGAACTTCCCGCCGGCGTGGAGGATCGTCATGACGACCTCGACCGTGGGCTTGCCCTCGGTCGGGTGGATCGCGACGGGGATACCGCGGCCGTTGTCGGTGACGCGTACACCTCCGTCGGCCAGAAGTGTCACGTCGATCGTGTCGGCGTAGCCCGCGAGGGCTTCGTCCACAGAGTTGTCCACAACCTCGTACACCAGGTGGTGGAGCCCTCGCTCACCGGTCGAGCCGATGTACATACCGGGTCGCTTGCGGACGGCCTCGAGCCCTTCGAGGACGGTGATGTTGCTCGCGTCGTACGTGCCGCCCGAAGGGTCCTGGTCCAGGCCGGGACCTCCACCGCTCTCCGGGGGCAGGCTCGAAGGGACGTTGTCTGTGTGCTCTGCCACGGGCGGAAGCGCTCCTCGTCATCTTGCACGCGACAGGTTCACCCGTTGGGGAGGATCGCTGCACGGCTCATCGGTTCCGGCTCGCGCGCGTGCCAGTCGGCGCGCGCGGAGTGACCCGGAATGACCTCACCATTCTACCTGGGAGGCAGCCAAAACAGCGGATTATGAGCCCTTCGGAGCGAGTTCTCCACAAGGTTCTCCACAGGTCGGTGGATCTGTTCGCCGACAGCCTGGCCCGCACGCCGTACGCGACCGTCATATCGGGACGAATCGCCCTCGCGATCAGCCGTAGGTGTCGCGCGGGCCACGGCCACGGACGGTCTTGGGACCGCGGCGGAAGCTGGGCCCTGCCGGCCCCAGGACGGTCACGGTCTCGACCACTCCCTCACCGACCTCCTGCGCCAGCCGCTCGAGCAGTCGAGGGGTCAGCAGCTTGACCTGGGTGGCCCACGCAGTCGAGTCCGCGCGCACCACGAGCACCTTGTCCTCGAAGGTCTCGGGCACGCAGTGGTCGGCCACCTGGTCGCCGACCACCTCGCGCCAGCGCCCGATCACCCCGCCGACCGACACGTCCTGCACCCATCCCCGCTCGTGGAGCAGCCGCTGGACGACCGCGCCGAACGTCTGGGGGTCACGCCCACCGGGCCGGGCCCCCGACGACGGGGGAGGGTCGGCCAGGATCCGCCGTGCGGGCTGCCCGGGGCGGATGCCCTTGGCTCGGGCCGCGGCCCGAGCCCGGTTGAGCGCCTCGCGCGCGACCTGCGCCGGAGGGGTCAGGTCGACGACCTCGCCCACGGGCAGGCCCGCAGGACGCGTGGGCTCGTCGTCCTCGTGCCCGAGCTCGTCGTCCGGGTCGCCGCCCGGCTGGTCACGCACGTCGGGTCACCTGCCCGTCGAGGACGTCGAGCCGCAGCCCCTGGAGCTGGGCCGGGACGTCGTCGGGCACCGCGGCCGTGATGATGACCTGGTTCGCCCCCGCGACGAGGTCCGCGAGCCTGTCGCGGCGGCGCACGTCGAGCTCGGCGAACACGTCGTCGAGCAGCAGGACGGGCTCGCCGTCGGGCCCCCAGTCCGGCGACCACAGGAGCGAGCCCGACTCCTGGGGCGCCCCGTCCGTGAGCAGCCGGTACGACGCGAGGCGCAGCGCGAGCGCGAACGACCACGACTCGCCGTGGCTCGCGTACCCCTTGGCAGGCAGGCCGCCCAGGGTCAGGACCAGGTCGTCACGGTGCGGCCCCACCAGGCACACGCCGCGGTCGATCTCCTTGCTGCGCAAGGAGGTCATCGCGGTCAGGAGCTGGGCCTCCAGCTGGGCGGCGTCCTGCGGCGTCCCTTCCTGCCCGACGACGTCGCTCGCCTCCTCGAGCGCGGCCGCGAGCGAGGAGCGGTAGGCGACGTGCGCCTCGCCCTGTCCCGAGCTCACCTGCTCGTACGCCGCCGCCACGTACGGCCGCAACGCCTCGACGAGCTGGAGCCGCAACGCGATGATCTCCGCGCCGGTCGACGCGAGCTTGGCGTCCCAGACGTCGAGCGTGCGCAGGTCCGGCGACTGCGACCGTGAGGCACGCATGGCGCCCCCCGCCGACTTGAGGAGCGCGCTGCGCTGTCGCAGCACCCGGTCGTAGTCGCTCAGGACGCCCGCGAACCGCGGGACGAGGAGCACCGCGAGCTGGTCGAGGAACCTGCGCCGCCCGTCCGGGTCGCCCTTGACGAGCGCCAGGTCCTCCGGGGCGAACAGCACCGTGCGGGCGATGCCGAGCACGTCCCGGGGACGGCCCGCGGGCGCCCGGTTGATCCTGGCCCGGTTCGCCTTGCCCGGGGAGATCTCGATCTCGACCGTGCTCGCCCGGTCCCCGCGGACGATCCTCGTGCGGATCACGGCCCGCGAGGCACCGGCGCGGACCAGCGCCGCGTCCGACGGGACACGGTGGCTGCCGAGCGTCGCGACGTAGCCGATCGCCTCGACGAGGTTCGTCTTGCCCTGGCCGTTCGGCCCGACGAAGGCGTTCACGCCGGGCTCGAGCTCGACGTCGACGGACGTGTACGAACGGAAGTCAGCGAGGGAGAGGTGGGAGATGTACATCTGGTCCTACGGCTTGCGGTCGACGAGGTCGACGAGGCGATCTTCGTCCACAGGGCAGGGAGCCGTTGTGGACACGACGGTCAGGAAGGTGCTCCCACCAGTGTGACGCCTCGACCTGACGCTGTGCGCGCGAGGCGGCGGGCGTCGTCGAGCAGGCGGGACAGAATCCGTCAGGAGGCCGGGCCCGCGGGCTTGACCGCGTGCCCGCCGAACTGCTGGCGCAGCGCTGCGACCGCCTTCATCGCGGGCGACGCCCCCTGTCGCGACGCGAAGCGCGCGAAGAGCGCGGCCGAGATCACGGGGAGGGGCACGGCGCTGTCGATCGCCTCGTCCACGGTCCACCGGCCCTCGCCCGAGTCCTCGACCCAGTCGCTGATCGCGCCCAGCTCGGGGTCCTCCTCGAGCGCCTTGACCAGGAGGTCGAGCAGCCAGGACCGGACGACCGTCCCACGCGTCCAGGCCTTGAGGGTGCCCGGGACGTCGGTCACGATGTCCTTGGCCTCGAGGAGCTCGTAGCCCTCGGCGTAGGCCTGCATGAGCCCGTACTCGATGCCGTTGTGGACCATCTTGGCGTAGTGGCCCGCACCGACCGCCCCGGCGTGGACGAAGCCCTCGTCGCGCGGGCCGTCCGGGCGCAGCGCGTCGAAGACCGGCATCACGGCCTCGACGAGAGCCGCGTCGCCGCCCACCATGAGCCCGTACCCGTTCTCGAGGCCCCAGACACCGCCCGAGACGCCGACGTCGAGGTAGCCGATGCCCTGCGGAGCGAGCTGCGCGGCGTGCTCCGCGTCGTCCGAGAAGTGCGAGTTGCCGCCCTCGACGACCACGTCACCGGCCGTGAGCAGCTCGCCCAGCTCGGTCACCACCCCGCGGGTGATGGCCCCCGAGGGAACCATGACCCACACGACACGCTGCCCCGCGGGGAGAGCCTCGACCAGCTCAGCCAGCGTCGAGACGTCCGAGACGTCCGGGTTGCGGTCGAAGCCCGTGACCTCGATACCACCGGCGCGCAGGCGCGAACGCATGTTCGCGCCCATCTTGCCGAGTCCGACCAGACCGATGTGCGTGACCATCGCGTGCCTCCGTGCCGTTGAGCTCGTGTACTGCGCGGGCCGGCCTCTGCTAGCTCGCGAAGCGGATGGGGACCAGCAGGTAGCGGTAGTGCGAGGAGTCCTCGCCGTCCAGCGACTCCTGACCGGTGAACTCCACCGGCTTGTTCGGGTGCGTGAAGCTCAGGCGGACGAAGTCCGTCCCCAGGGCACCGAGGCCGTCGAGCAGGAACTGCGGGTTGAACGCGACCGAGATCTCCTCGCCCACGAGCACGGCCTCGAGGGCCTCGGACGCCTGTGCGTCGTCGCCCTGGCCTGCGTCGAGGACGACCTGGCCGTCCGTGAACGACAGCCGGATCGGCGTGTTGCGCTCCGCCACGAGCGACACGCGCTTGGCCGCGTCGATCAGCGGAGCGGTCGCCATGACCGCGTGGATCGGGGTCTCGTCGGGGAACAGGCGACGGACCGCGGGGTAGTCGCCGTCCACGAGCTGCGAGGTCGTGTGGCGCCCGCCGGCCTCGAAACCGATCAGGTCGACGCCGGTACCCGCCGTGAGGCCCACGTTGACAAGGCCCGAGCTGCCGAGCGACTTGGCGACGTCGTTGAGCGTGCGAGCCCGGACCAGCGCGACGGCGCTGAAGTCGGGGGTGCCGGGGGTCCACGTGAGCTCACGCAGCGCGAGGCGGTAGCGGTCGGTCGCGAGCAGCGTGATGCGCTCACCCTCGATCTCCATGCGGACACCCGTGAGGAGCGGGAGCGTGTCGTCACGGCTCGCGGCGACCGTCACCTGGGCGACGGCGTGCGTCAGCTCGTCGCCCGAGACCGTGCCCGAGAGCTCCGGCATGGCCGGCAGGGCCGGGTAGTCCTCGACGGGCATGGTGAGGAGCGTGAAGCGGCTCGCTCCACAGGTCACGATGACCTTGTTGCCCTCGACGGCGAAGTCGACGGGCTTGGCGGGCAGGGCCCGGGAGATCTCGGCCAGGAGTCGACCGGACACCAGGACGGTGCCCGGCTCGGTGACCTCGGCAGGGATCTCCGAGCGCGCTGAGACCTCGTAGTCGAAGCTCGACAGACCGATCGTCCCGACGGCGTCGGCCTCGATGCGCACGCCCGCGAGGACGGGAGCAGGAGGTCGGGTCGGCAACGTACGGGCCGTCCACGTCACAGCGTCGGCCAGGACATCACGCTCAACCCGGAACTTCATCCCACACCCTCTCGTCCATGGATCGATCTTCACATGTCAGGCACTCCACCGCGCGGTACACAGGATCGGAGAGTGTCTGTGCAGAACTCTGCACGCACGTCACGCCGCCCTGCTCCGTCCTCCTCGCCGTCGGGGAGGACGAGACCTTGCTCGGGTCGTGCCCGCATGAACCCTACGCGAGTCTGCGCCGGGTGCGGTACCTCTGGCAGGCTCGTGGACGGGCGATCTCGAGTACCTGTGGTCTGGGCTCTTCCAGCCCTGGCTGTGACCGCGGTCACACGTGCGAGTTGGGGCAGCGCTGAGCTCTCAGGACCAGATGAAGGCGTGTGGATTTTTCCTGGTTAGAGATCATTCGTCGTAGTCATCGGTGCTGTGCAAAGTGTGGAAAAGCGGTCTCTTCCCAGGTCAGATGCCCTTTCTTCGTGTGGACGAACAGGGGACGAGCCTGTGGGTAAATCGCAGGCACTGTTGACGACGAGTTGTCCACAGTGCGCCGTCCACCGATGAGGTGTCCTCTGTCCACACGATGTGCCCGGTCATCCACAGTTATCCACAGGCAGGTGCACAAGGTTGTGGGTTGGCGGCTCTGCGGGACGAGCCGTACACAGGACAGAGTGGCTTGTACACAGGAGACTGGGGACGCAGGAGTCCAGTTCTGGGGACAGTGACGAAGCGGTGGTGGACATACCCCCAGGCCCTGTGGACAACTCTGGGGACGGCCTTCCCTTCCCCACAGCTTGTACACAAGCCCTCACTGCCACTGTGCGTCCGTCGAGGCTGCGGGAGGTCGGGTGCACACCCCGATGTGTCCCTGTGCACAAGGTCTGCGGTCCGCATCGCGCTATCCGTGGAAAAGCCCTATAAGCCGCATAATGCCTGCCAGGCTCGATCGACCGAGGCCTTGGCGTGGACTCTCGGTGGCGGTCGTCGGACGAGAGCACGACGACGGGGTGCTCGTCGTCGTGCTCGGTCTCCGTCGCGGCGTGGCTCGACGGGGCGATCTGCGGTGTGGAGCGGGCAACCCGAGTAGTTCGTCTCCTGGCGGGGCCGGCACGGACGACCCGGGTAGGCCCGCGGGGGACCGTCGAGCAGAGGGCGCAGAAGGGCTCTGCGAGGCACGTGCGCCGGGCCCGGGTACGGACGTTGCCGCGTTGTGCCGTGAGGCCGGCTCGGCAGCGGTCCAGGTGGCTCCCCGGGAGTGCAACAGGGCTCGCACCGCACGGACGGCGCCCCGATCTCCGAGGCCGTCGCTTGGGGCTTCAACCTGGGGCCCAGGGAGCCTTCAGAGGGCGCGGTCTGGGCGGCGCAGCATGATCGAGGAAGACGCCCCACCCGGGAGGGCCCGGGGACGTCGGTGAGCAGCGTCAGCCTCGGTGCTGCTGCTTGATCCTGCTCGTGAGCTCGGTGACCTGGTTGTAGGTCGAACGCCGCTCGGCCATCTGCTCGGTGATCTTCCGGTTCGCGTGCATGACCGTGGTGTGGTCGCGGCCACCGAACTGTTGGCCGATCTTCGGCAGCGACAGGTCGGTCAGCTCACGGCACAGATACATCGCGATCTGACGGGCCGTGACGAGGACCCGAGAGCGCGAGCTCCCGCACAGGTCCTCGATCGTCAGCCCGAAGTACGCAGCCGTCTGCGCGATCACGCTGGCCGGGGTGATCTCCGACGCGTCGTCGTCGGTGATGAGGTCCTTGAGGACGATCTCGGCGAGGGCGAGGTCGACCTGCTGGCGATTGAGGTTCGCGAACGCCGTCACGCGGATGAGGGCGCCCTCGAGCTCACGGATGTTCGTCGAGATCTTGGAACCGATGTAGGACAGGACATCGGCCGGCGCTGCGAGCCGTTCGCTCGCGGCCTTCTTGCGGAGGATCGCGATGCGGGTCTCGAGGTCCGGGGGCTGGACGTCCGTGATGAGACCCCATTCGAACCTGCTGCGCAGCCGGTCCTCGAATCCGTTGAGCTGCTTGGGTGGGAGGTCCGAGGTGATGACGAGCTGCTTGTTGGCGTTGTGCAGCGCGTTGAAGGTGTGGAAGAACTCCTCCATCGTCTGTTCCTTGCCCTGCAGGAACTGGATGTCGTCGATCAGGAGCACGTCGACGTCGCGGTAGCGCCGCTGGAACGTCCCTGCCTTGCCCTCGCTGATCGAGTTGATGAAGTCGTTGGTGAACTCCTCAGAGTTCACGTAGCGCACGCGGACGTTCGGGTAGAGGTTGTGCGCGTAGTGGCCGATCGCGTGCAGCAGGTGCGTCTTGCCGAGGCCCGACTGTCCGTAGATGAAGAGGGGGTTGTAGGCCTTCGCAGGTGCCTCGGCGACCGCGACCGCAGCCGCGTGCGCGAACCGGTTGGACGAGCCGATGACGAACGTCTCGAAGATGTACTTCGGGTTCAGCCTGGTCGGCTCGGCGGGAGGACGCTGCGGAGAGGGGGCGGGAAGCGGTCGCTCGTGCTCGACCTCGCTGCGCAGAGGCAGAGGTTCGGGGGAGCTGGCAGTGAGTGCGGCGGGGGACGGCGGCTCGGAGCTGAGCTCCGGATCGACGGTGATGCCGAACCGGACGTCGCGGCCGAGGGCACCAGACATCGCGGAGACGAGCTCGTCTCGGACGCGCGTCTCGAGGTAGGTGCGGGTCTGCTCGTGCGGGACGGCGATGAAGACGGTGTCGTCGAGGATCGCCAGGGGCTTCGCGAGCTTGATGAACGCGATCTGCCTCGGCGTCATGTCGGGGCTGGCCTCGAGGACGGCGATCGTCTGTGCCCAGACATCAGTGATGTTCTCGTCAGGGTGGGGCACCAGGTGATTTCCTTCGTCGTCGTGTGGAGCAGGAGGAGCAGGACCGACCTGGAGTGTGTCACGCAGACCGGTTATCCACATAGTTTTCCACAACCTGTGGGCTGCTAGCAGGGTGCGCTTCTGAAGTCACATCGCGTGTCGACGACGGGTGGCTCGGGGGATCACTCGAACCCGGGTGGCACCAGGGTGGCGACGGAAGGCCGTCGATGGTGGGTCCGCGGCCGCGTCCTCACCCTAGACGTATCGGCTACCGCACGACATATCATGACAGGCTCGGCGTGTTCCAGCCCGGGTTTGACCCGAGGGGGTCCCCCGGCGTAACGTCATACAGCCGTTCCAGGTACTTTCGCGCGCCCTCACGGGGGCGAATCCACGGACACATCGTGGCGGGTACACGGACGGCTGGGATGCAGAACTGCATCTCTACCAGCTGTAGCACTGCATCGTCGAGGACATAGACGGTGTACCTCCCCGACGTTCTTGGAGTACCTCGTGAGCAAGCGGACTTTCCAGCCGAACAACCGGCGCCGTGCGAAGACCCACGGTTTCCGGCTGCGTATGCGCACCCGCGCCGGCCGCGCCATCCTGGCTGCCCGTCGTCGCAAGGGCCGCGCCGAGCTCTCTGCCTGACAGCAGGTGCTGCCCGCGGCGCACCGCATGCGCCGTTCCGTAGATTTTGAACGGGCGGTGCGCAGCGGCGTGCGCGCGGGACGATCGACCGTGGTGGTTCATCTCATCCAGGATCCTGGGGGAGACGAACCACCACAGGTCGGTTTTGTCGTATCCAAGGCTGTGGGCAACGCCGTGCACCGGAACAAGGTGAAGCGGCGTCTGCGCGCCGCCTCGTTGTCGTATCTGGATGCGCTCCCGCCCAGGACTCGGGTGGTTGTCCGGGCCCTTCCGGCGTCAGGCTCGAGCAACTTCGATCAGCTCGATCAGGACCTCGCGTCCTGCGTCAGGCGCGCGGTGACCCGGTGGAGTCAGCGGACGGTAGACGCATGAGTGCGGCAGTCCCTGTGGAGGGTCCCGACGTCGTCACCTCCGGGTGGGCTGCGCGGTCTTGGCGCTTCGTGCGGAGGATCCCCCTGCTCGTGCTCGTCGGTCTGATCCGCGGATATCAGAGCGTCATCTCTCCGATGACTGGCCCGACCTGCAAGTACTACCCCTCGTGCTCGCAGTACGCGCTCGTCGCGATACGTCGGCACGGAGTGCTGCGCGGCGTACGGCTTGCCGCCTGGCGGCTGCTGAGATGCAACCCCTGGAGCAAGGGAGGCGTCGACGACGTCCCCGAGGCGCTGAGGAAGCACTCGCACTAGTCCTCCTGCCGGCGACGTCGGCAGGACCCAGTTTGTTGAAGGTTAGGGAGTAGTACGGATGGACTTCTTCGCGTTCCTCGCGCCGATCGAGTGGGTCGTGGCGTGGATCATGTACCTGTGTCACCAGGGACTCGTGTTCCTGGGCATGGGCGACGGCCCGGGTCTCGGTTGGGTGTTCTCGATCGTCGGGCTCGTGATCATCATCCGTATCCTGCTGATCCCGCTCTTCTTCAAGCAGATCAAGGCCTCCCGTGGCATGCAGATGCTGCAGCCCGAGATGCAGGCCATCCAGAAGAAGTACAAGGGCAAGTCGGATCCGGCGTCCCGCGAGGCCATGAGTCGCGAGACCATGGAGCTCTACAAGAAGCACGGGACCAACCCGTTCGCCTCCTGCCTGCCGATCCTTCTGCAGTCGCCCATCTTCTTCGCCCTGTTCCGCGTGCTCAACGGGCTCGTGCCCATCTCGGACGGTTCGGCCGACCCGATCGGTCCCATCAACGCGGCGGTCGCGAAGGACATCGAGAGCTCCTCGCTGTTCGGTGCCCACCTCTCTGACGTCTTCCTCAAGACGGACGACCTGCAGGTCAAGATCGTCATCGGTGCGCTCATCGTCGCGATGTGCGCCACGACGTTCTTCACGCAGCGCCAGCTGACCATGAAGAACATGCCGAAGTCGGCGCTCGAGGGCCCCATGGCCTCCACGCAGAAGATGATGCTCTACGTCTTCCCCTTCATCTTCGCGGTGTCCGGCGTGAACTTCCCCGTCGGTGTCCTCGTCTACTGGACGACGACGAACCTCTGGTCCATGGGGCAGCAGTTCTACACGATCAAGCGCATGCCTGCACCGGGCTCCGAAGCCGAGCGGTTGATGAAGGAGCGTCAGGCGCGGAAGGCGGCCGCCAAGGGCATCGTCGAGGACGCGGCGCCTGTCATCGAGCAGCCGCGTGGACAGCGCCAGCAGCCCAAGCGCAAGGATCGTCAGAAGCCGGGCACGCCCCGCGTCATCACCGGAACCACGGCTCCGTCGGACAAGGTCGAGGATGCACCGTCCGACGACGAGACCGGCGGCAAGGCACAGGGAACCGGCAAGGGTTCTCCGTCTCCGAAGAAGCCGAAGAAGTAGCCCTAGTCCCGTTCCGAGAGCACCGAGGATCCTTCGCGACCCGGGGTTCTCTTGACCCCAAGGAGTCAGCATGTCGTCGACCGACGCACCCGCTGCCGAAGACCAAGCACCTGACGAGATGACGCGCCTCGAGGAAGAGGGCGAGGTCGCTGCGGACTACCTCGAGGAGTTCCTCGACATCGCAGACCTCGACGGTGACATCGACATCGACATCGACCACGGCCGCGCGGCGCTCGAGATCGTGGCCGACGACGCTGCGTTGCTCCGTCATCTGGTGGGCAAGGAGGGTGAGGTTCTGGACGCTCTCCAGGAGCTCACTCGCCTCGCTGTCCAGGCACGGACGGGGGAGCGGAGTCGCCTCATGCTCGACATCGCCGGCTTCCGTGCTCAGCGCAAGCTCGAGCTCACGGAGCTCGCAACTGTCGCGATCGCCAGGGTGAAGGAGTCTGGCGAAGAGTTGTCGATGGATCCGCTCAATGCGTTCGAGCGCAAGGTCGTCCACGACGTCGTGGCGGCTGCTGGTCTCACGAGCGACTCACGCGGAACCGACCCGGAGCGCTATGTCGTGATCCGCCCGGCCGAGGTGTCCTGACTCGTTACGGAATTCCCTACCTCTGAGCCGCCCGATGTTTCACGTGAAACATCGGGCGGCTTCGTCGTCGCCGATCATGGCGGACATGTGCTTCGTCAAGCATCCCTGAGAGTGCGGCTCTCCACCATGGGGTCGGGGTTCGAACGGGAACGTGGTTCTGTGGTCGAGAGGTATCAGGACCGCGAACGAGGAGACCGCGCGGAGGACAGCCGCGCCGCGGGGGTGGGGGGCGACTCCGACTCGACCAGCACCCGAGGGGTAGCGACGTGCGGATCGTCCGGGTCGATCACGACACGGTCGTTTCCGTGGCGTGAGCGGCCGAGGCGCCTCACGTCGAACGTTCGGCCCGACCGCGGCTGGGACGTGACACCATGGACCCTGGTTGTCCGGCACTACGTGCGTTTCGCCGCAAGGGGGATCTGCACCGAAAGAGGAGTACATGACGAACGAGATGAGCGACGGTTTCGCGAACGATGTTTCACGTGAAACCCTCTCCGATTCGCCGGAGGTACAGCAGTACTTCGGAGCCTCCTTTCCGCTCGTCTCACGGTTCGCCGAGATGCTGCATGACCAAGGAGAGTTGCGTGGCTTGATCGGCCCGCGCGAGGTCTCCCGCATCTGGGAGCGCCACATCCTGAACTCCGCTGCCGTGGTGCAGTACCTCCCCACGAGCGGGACCATCGCCGACATCGGATCTGGAGCAGGTCTGCCGGGCATCGTCATCGCGGCGATGCTCCCAGAGGCACAGGTGCTTCTCGTTGAACCCATGGAGCGACGCTGCACCTGGTTGAACGAGGTCGTGGAGGAGCTCGAGCTGACCAACGTCGAGGTCAAGCGGGGTCGGGCCGAGGAGTACCACGGTGCTTTCCAGTGCCAAGCCGTGACGTCGCGCGCCGTGGCTGCGCTCGAGAAGCTTGCCAGGATGTCACTTCCGCTGGTCGAGCGCGGGGGCGAGATGGTGATCCTCAAGGGCAAGAACGTCGAGCAGGAGATCGAGCCGGCGCGCAAGGTCCTGCGGAAGTACAAGACTGAGGAGCCGGAGATCTTGCAGGCCTTCAGCATCGAGGGCGTCGAGCCGACGACAGTACTCCGGGTGCGACGTACCCCTGCCTGACCTGGTCCGTCGTCGCGACACCGGTGGAGGGCCACCCGGGGATGGCTCCGTGAGGTAGCGTCGACAACACCGGACACGCGAACGGTGCGGCGGCTGTACAGCATCGATTGGCTAGCCTGCCGAGTTCCGGTGCGACACGCGCTTGAGACTCCGATCATTGTCGAGTCTTGAGCGCATGCTGTGTGGTGGGTCAATTGAGGGAGATGGGCGTGACTGAGAGTTCCGATCGGTACCAGAGCATGCCGTTCGATCATCGAGAGGCAGTTCCGTTCGCGGATGTTTCACGTGAAACATCGTCGGCCGGCACGGGGGGCCAGGGC
>NZ_JBHXBO010000072.1:0-18705 GCF_042726775.1 Oerskovia sp. NPDC060287 | reverse complement strand
GTGAGTAGATGCCCCTGGATCCGGCGATCCGGGGGCATCTACTCACTTCTCGGCCGCCTGCGGCCCGGCTGGTGCCCGCCTGGCGCCCGGCTGGTCCGCACTACGCCGTCTGGTCGCGCGCGATCCGCACGAGCCGCAGCAGCGCCTCGAGGTCGATGTCCGCGAGCGCCTTGAACCCCACGCTCGAGCTGCCGATCTTGGCGCGACCCAGGGTCTCGGCGTACTTCTGGGCGACGTACTGCCCGTCCTCGACGGCGTTGACGTACACGCTGAGGTAGTTCTGCTGGACGGCGAGCCCGACCGCGAACCACTCGACGCTCCCGCCGCGGGGGCGGGCCTGGAGCAGGTCGCCGTACCCGATGATCTTCTGGTCGGTCCCGCCCCAGAAGACCCCTTCCCACAGGACCCGGGACCGGCCCGCCATCACCTCCGAGATCGCGGCGTCGAGCTGGAGGGCGTCGGCGCGGAATCGTTCGGGGACGTTCGCGAGGAACTCGTCGGGGTCGTTGCCGGTCTTCTGCACGGAAGGCTCCGTCCGGTGGGGTCGGCTGGTCGGACGAGGCTATGCGCCGTGGCCGGGGTGGGCGAACCGGCGCGCGGACCGTGACCACTCCGTTGCACGAGCACCTTAGATGCTCCCTTGCATCTAAGGTGTTATCGTCGAAAGATGTCGCCCCGCAAGAAGCCCGAGGATCTGGCCCCCAGCGCGGTCGAGCGTGCGTTCGCCGCGGTGTCCGCCTCGATCATCACCGGGGAGATCGCGCCCGGGGCGCTCCTCACGGAGGGCGAGGTGGCCGACGAGCTCGGCATCAGCCGCACCCCGGTCCGCGAGGCGTTCCTCCAGCTCCAGACGTGCCGCCTGCTGACGCTGTTCCCCAAGCGTGGCGCGGTGGTCGCCTCGGTCCCGGACAAGGAGGTCGCGGACCTCCTGGCGGTCAGGATCATGCTCGAGTCGTCCGCGATCCGCGCCCTGGGCGGGCACCCCCTGCCCGACGGCGTCGCGCGCGACCTCGACGACCTCGTCGCCCAGCAGGTGGTCGCCGAGCACGACGGCGACCTGCTCGCGTTCTCGCAGGCGGACTTCGCGTTCCACTCCCGGGTCATCCGGGCGGGGGACAACGACGTGATCGAGGACCTCTTCACGCAGCTCGGCCCGCGCCTCGAGCTCCTCACGCACCGCGCCGTGCGACGTGACGCGACCTCGCCCACGCGCCTCCTGGCCGACCACCGCGAGCTCGCGGCGCTCGCCCGCGCCGGGGACGCGGACGCCTACGAGGCCGCGCTGCGCGCGCACGTCCAGCGCGGCAACTACGGCTGACGTCCCGCCGACCACCCGCACGACCCGTTCCACCCGTTTCGTCGTCCCTCGAGAAAGATCATGAACCGCCTTCGCGTGCTCCCCGGCTGGCTGCGTGTCGCACCGGCCCTCGTCGTCATGGCCTGGGGTGGCAACCACTTCACGCCGCTCCTGCACATGTACCAGGACCTCGGGAACTACTCCGTGGTCACGGTCGACCTGTTCCTCGGCATGTACGTCGTGGGGCTCGTGCCCGGCCTGCTCGTCGCCGGCCCGCTGTCCGACAGGTACGGGCGCAAGCCGCTCGCCGTCGTCGGGGTCCTGGGCGGGATCGGGGCCAGCGTCCTGCTGGCGCTGGGCTTCGGCAGCGAGCTCGTCATCTGCCTGGGCCGGCTCCTCGCGGGCCTGAGCGTGGGCGTCGCGATGTCGGTCGGCACGAGCTGGGTCAAGGAGCTGTCGAGCGCGCCGTTCGACCTGGTCGCCGACGCGACCGCGGGTGCGCGGCGCCCGTCCCTCTCGCTCACCCTGGGGTTCGGGGTCGGGGCCGGTGTCTCGGGGGCGCTGGCCCAGTGGGGGCCGTGGCCCACGATCACGCCCTACGTGGGTCACGTGGTCCTGAGCGTGCTCGCCCTCGCGCTGCTCGCGACCGCGACCGAGACCATCGGGGGGCATCGCTCGACGACGTCGCTCCTCGCCGACCTGCGGGTCCCCGTCGCGCACCACCGCCGGTTCGTGCGGGTCGTGGTGCCTGCCGCGCCATGGATCTTCGGGGCCGCCGGGATCGCCTACGCGGTCATGCCGCAGCTCGTGTCCGACCAGACCGGCGACCTGTCGCTCGCGTACGCGACGCTGCTGACGGTCCTGACGCTGGGCACGGGCGCCGCGGTCCAGCCGTTCGTCAAGGGGATCAACGCCCGCACGGGCGGGCGCGCGATCGTCGTCGGCATGGTCCTGATGCTGGTCGGCATGGTCCTCGCCGCGACCAACGGCGCTGTCCTGTCGCCCGTGCTCGGCGGCGTCGCGGCGGTGACGCTGGGGGCCGCGTACGGGATCTGCGTGGTCGCGGGCCTGATCGAGGTCCAGGCCATCGCGACCCCGACCGACCTCGCGGGACTCACGGGCGTCTACTACAGCTTGTCCTACGTGGGCTTCCTGCTGCCCGTGGTCCTGGCCGGTGCGACGGCGCTCGCGGGGTACACCGTGCTCCTCGCCGTCGTCGCGGTGCTCTGCGCGGGCTGCCTGCTCGCGGTCGCGCGGGGACTGCGTCTCACAGCGGCCTGAGGCCTCGTGGCCGGGGAGCCACGCCCGGACGACGAGACGTTCGGACGAGGGCGGTCGATCCGAAGGGGTGAGTCGGCGACCCCCCGTCGGACGAGAACGTAGAGGGGTCAGGGCGCGATCAGCGCACACACCCCCCACGTAGGAGCTCGACGATCATGAAGGTTCTTCGCACCGTCACCACCACTGCTGTCTCCGCCGCGCTCGTGCTGGGTGGTGGAGCTGCCGCGTTCGCCGCGGACGGGACCGACGTCCCCGAGGCCGGCACCCCCACCACGACCGACCCCGGGCCCTCGACGGAGCCCGCCGCCGAGCAGGGAGCACCGGACACGGTTCCCGGCACGCAGAGCGCGACGCCGGCCGACCCGGTGGTCGCTCCGGCTCCCGAGGCACCCGCGGCCGCAGAGACCCCGGCCGCCGAGGCACCGGCTCCCGGGGCCCCCGTCGAGGAGGACGAACCCGTCGCCGAGACACCTGTCGCGGACCCCGGCGCCGAGACCACGACGGAGAGCGACGTCGTCGAGCAGGCGACGGACGAGACGACCGAGGCCGCACCCGAGCCCGCGACCGGCACCCCGCCGGCCGCAGAGTCCGCCTTCGGCACGCTGCAGTCGACGCCCGTCTACCCCGACGCCGACTACCACCCGCACTGGGAGGACAGCTACCACAACGGCTTCTCGTGCGACTACTGGTACTTCCTGGAGGGTGGCGACGTCACCTCGGGTCGGGACTGGACGGGGTGGAACGGCCAGCCCCAGCTGCACATCCTGCACCACTCGCTCACGGACGACGACGGCACGATCCACATGGTCTACGACCGCGACATCGCGAACTACTGGTACCACGTGTGGTCAGGCGACGAGACCGTCTCCTCGGATGCCGAGGGCATCCACTGGGAGAACACCTCGGCGCAGCAGACCGTGCTCGTCAACGGGTACAAGGGCGGGGCAGACCTGGCCGCTCGCGGTGCCGACGCTCGGGGGCTGTTCGACCGGGCCGGGGTGACGGTGCCCGACACCGTCACGATCGCCGACTACCAGTACAGCATCGACAACGGGTGGATCACCCTGGCCGACGCCGAGCGGGCCGTCGCGGAGCAGAACCTCCGCCGCGCCGACTACACCGCCTACGAGGCGACGCAGTTCGCGGTCTGGTACTTCTCGACCGGCCACGACATCATGGGCCTGTTCTTCGACGTCGACGCCGCCGGCCACGTGACTCTGAGCCAGAGGGCGCTCGACCAGTTCACCGCGCAGCCGATCCCCGAGAACCCTGACGAGACCTTCCAGCAGGACTGGACGCGCACCTGGGACCAGGGCTACCTGAGCGACCGGATGGCGACGATGCAGACCGCGGCCTGGCTCATCGAGCAGGGGCTCGGCGAGAACGTCGTCATGCCGCAGCCCGGGTTCGTCTCGCACGGCTACGTCAAGAACACCGACGGCTCGACCGACTACGGCTTCACCGCCTCGCTCGTCGGAGGTACCGGCGACGTCCACGTCGAGCTGCGCACCGCGGACGGCTCGGCCGTCCCGGCAGGCGTGGTCCTGGTCGACGCGAACGGCAACCAGGTCTCCTCCGTGACCCCGGGCCAGCGGGTCTTCGTCCGCGTCCCGGCCGGGCTCGACGTCTCGGCGCTCCCGCAGTTCCAGCTCTGGGGCTCGGCCCAGGGGACCGAGCAGGGCAGCCCGCACTTCTACACGGGCAACGACCACAACAACCACGGTGAGGGGTCCTACGACGAGAACGGTCAGTGGATGCCGGCGCAGTTCCCGCACTGGCTCATCGGCCTGGGTGAGCTCGACCGCCCCTCCACCGCCTGGGACTGGATCGGCATCTCCCTGGTCGACGAGCCCGAGGCGCCGGTCGTCCCGGACGACCCGACGGAACCGGCGGACCCGACGGACCCGACGGACCCGGTGACGCCCGTCGACCCCGTCGACCCGATCACGGTCGGCACGGACGGCACGGTCGTGACGGCCTCCTCGACCGACCCGACGAACCTGGGCCTGACGGACACCGTGCCGGTGGCCGCGGCGATCCAGCGGACGGACGCTGCGAACCTCGCATCGACCGGTGCGGACGTCGGCATGCTGGCCGCCGCAGGAGCCTTCGTCGTCCTGACCGGTACGGGCCTCGTGCTCGCCGGCCGTCGTCGGGCACGGACGGGTGAGCGCTGACGTCCTGGCGTGCGGTGCGCGGGCCCCCCTCTCCATCAGGAGAGGGGGGCCTGCCGCTGGCCGGCCGACCGGACGGATCTGTCCCGGCCCGGGGCGGGACGCCCCAGCCGCTCCACAGGGTCTCGAAGGTTCTCGACCGGCCCCTCCGGTCGTTCGTGGCTAGCCTGGCAGCATGCGGGTGCCCGCTCGGGGGTCGATCTCGCGGCGCGACGCCGCGGTCGCTGGCTTCGCTGCGCTCGCGGGCGTCTCCGTCGCGGTCTCGCGCTCGGTGGTCGGCGCCCAGGGCGCGCCGCTGTGGGTCGAGCTCGTCGCCCAGCTCGTCGGGGCATCCCTGCTCCTGTGGCCCGCGCTCACGGGACCCGCGGTCGTCGGCGCCGCTCTCCTGTCGTGGGTCTCTCCGGTCCCGGCCACGATCCTCGCTGCCTTCGACGCGGGAGAGCGGCTCACGCCCCGACGGGGGAGGGCCTGGGTCGTCGCGGGAGCAGTCCTGGTGCTCCCGGCCGCCCCGCTGGCGTTCGGCCGGTCTGACCTCGCGGTGGCCGCTGTCCTCGTCCTCCTGCTGGTGGGTCCGTGGCTGGCCGGTCGAAGCCGCCGCGCCGAGCGGGTCGCGGCGGCCGCGCTCAGGGACCGCAGCGCCGCAGCGGCAGAGCAGCTCGCGGCCCAGGTGCGGACCACCGAGCGTGAGCGGCTCGCCCGGGAGATGCACGACGTCGTCGCCCACCGGATCAGCTACGTCGTGCTGCAGAGCAACCTGCTGGAGACCCGGGTCGGTGATCCGCAGGTCCGCGAGGACGTGGACCGGATCCGAGACACGGCGCGCGAGGCGCTCGAGGAGATGCGGAGCATGCTGCACCTGCTCGGACGCGACGGGAGCCCGGCGGTGATCGAGCAGCCGTCGTTCCGGGACGTCGCCGTCCTGGTCGCGGAGGCGCGGGCCGTGGGGCAGCCGGTCGAGGTGGAAGCCGACGTCGTGCCCGGAGAGCCCCCGGGCGTGGCGGAGCGGACGGCCGTGCGCATCGTGGGCGAGGCCTTGACCAACGCTGTCCGGCACGCTCCCGGCGCCGACACGACCGTAGGCATCCACCAGGAGGGGGACGTGCTGCGGGTCGCGGTGGCGAACGGGCCGTCGGCCATCCCCGAGGTCGACCTGCCCAGCGGCGGGCACGGGCTGCAGGGGATCCGCGAGCGGGTCGCCCTCGTCGGGGGGACCTCCACGATCGGCCCGACGCCCGACGGCGGGTTTCACGTGGAGGCACGGCTACCGAAGGAGGCCTCATGATCCGGGTCGTGGTCGTCGACGACGAACGCCTGTTCCGTGAGGGCATCGTGAGCCTGGTCGACGCGGCGGACGACCTCGACGTCGTCGGGACCGCGGAGAACGGTCGCCAGGGTGTCGAGGTCGTGCTCGCGCACCGTCCCGACGTCGTGCTCATGGACATGCAGATGCCCGTCATGAACGGCATCGAGGCGACGCGCGAGATCCGACGGTCGTCGCCCGAGGTCCAGGTCGTCATCCTGACGAACTTCCAGTACGACGAGTACGTGGTCCCGGCGCTGCGAGCCGGGGCCGCGGGCTACCTGCTCAAGGACAGCACGGTGAGCGAGGTCCACCAGGGGATCCGTGCGGCCGCTGCCGGGGAGGCCATGCTCTCCCCGGCCGTGACTCGGCACCTCCTGGACTCGCTCGGCCCGGCCATGAGCACCCGGCAGGCGGCGGCGCGGACCAAGGTGGGCACGCTCAGCGAACGGGAGCGGGACGTCGTCGGGATGGTCGCGACGGGGCTGTCCAACGCCGAGATCGCGCGGGCCCTGTTCATGGCCGAGCCGACGGTCAAGACCCACCTGACGCACGCCATGGTCAAGCTGGGGGTGTCGAACCGGACGCAGGCGGCGATCCTCGGTCACGACGCCGGCCTGCCCGACGACCCGGCCACCACCTGACCTCCCTCGTGCCTCGTGCGGACGTCCGCCCCTCCTCGGAGCGCTCTCCTGACGAGAGACGGAAAGTCGCGTCATGATCCCGGATCCGGCTGTCTCTTCCCATATAGACAGCACTGGCTCGACCGTGACGTGGACTTGCGGGCGGCCGGCGGAGCGGAGGAATTCATGTCCATCACCGAGCGAGTGTCACCCGAGCCACCACAGGTCGAGGAGGACGTCGCGCTGTCGCGGCGCGAGCTCGTCGTCCTCGCGAACCTGTCGGAGGACGCGACCCTCGAACAGGTCGCCGCGCGTCTGTTCGTCACGCGCAACACGGTCAAGTCGCAGCTGCGCAGCATCTATCGCAAGCTCGGCGTCTCGACCCGCTCCGAGGCGGTCGCGTGGGCGCGGGCGAACGGCGTCTCTGCCCGCTGACCGCTGACCGCTGACCGGTCCCGCGTCCTGCGCGGACGTCACGCGGCGTGGCGCCGTCGAGGCCCTGCGTGCCGCTCGGCGTGCGACGGGCGCCCGCGGTGGGATGCTCGAGGGAGCGCCTGCCGACGGCGGGCCTCGACCTTCCGAGGCGAGCATGGGACACGACCAGAGCACCGCGCCGGACGACCCGACCGTGACCGACCCGGACCACTACCGGACGATCTTCGAGAACGAGCGGGTGCGGGTGCTGGAGTACCGCGACGTGCCGGGGACCCGGACGCACCCGCACCACCACCCCGACAGCGTCATGTACACCCTGAGCGGGTTCGAGCGCCGCATCTCGGCGGGGGACCGCGTCATGGAGGTCTCGCTCGAACCTGGTGAGACGCGCTGGCTCCCGGGCCAGGTGCACGTGGGCGAGAACACGGGGTCGACGGCGACCCACGCGATCTTCTTCGAGCTCAAGGAGTAGGGTCACCACGTCGGAGGGCGAAGGAGCCTCGACCCGTCGCTCTGCTGGCTCGACGGCACCATGACCAGGGGGCAACCATCGACCAGGACCGGGCGCTCGCGGGCATGCAGCGGATGACCGAGAAGGTTCGACGGCTCTCGTGGTACTCGGCCTTCGTCATGTCCGTCGGGGGTGTCGTCGCGGGCGCGCTTCTCGACGTCCCGTTCCTGGTCCTCGTGATGGCTCTGGCCGGGGTGCCCGGTGGGCTCCTCACGTTCGGTGCGGTGGTCCGTCGTCGGGGAGAGCACGTCGCCGGCGCCGCCGACGCCCCGTCGCGGACCGGGGTCTGGGTGGCCGCGCTGCTGCTCTTCCTGGTGGCTGTGTACCTGGCGTTCCGGTTCACCGAGACCTGGGTGGTCGCCCTCGCTGCGGTCGGCGTGTGGGCAACCGAGTACATGGTCGCGCGAGAGGTCGCGCGTGACGGCACACGACAGGACGTCCGGCAGGGTACCGACGGCACCGGTCAGCGCGCCAACCGTTCCACGACCCTCCCGTAGAGCCAGGGCGCGTGCGCCGCGAGCGGCACGATCGCTCGCCGCGCGGGCGAGGTCGCCCAGGCGACGAGCCCCGAGGTCAGCACGCGGTAGTCGCGCGTCACGCGGGTCCAGTCGCGTTCGTACGCGTCGGGGTCGTCCAGGTGCCCGACGGCGGCGCTCGCCTGCGCGAGCCCGACCCGCAGCCCTTCGCCCGTCAGGGCGTCGACGTATCCCGAGGCGTCCCCGACGAGGCGCACCCGGCCGGTGCTGCGCCGTCGGGACCGTTGCCTGAGCGGGCCCGCCCCGCGGACCGGGCCCAGCGGCTCGGCGTCCCGCAGGCGCTCGCTCAGCTCGGCGAAGCCCGCGAGGGCCTCGTCGAAGTGCGTCCCGGTGGGGCCGAGCATCGCGATCCCGACGACGTCCGGCGCCACGGGCGTCACGTACGCCTCGACGCGGTCCCCCCAGTGGACCTCGACCAGGTCCGTCCATGCGGGCACGCGGAAGTGGCGGCGCAGGCCGAAGCGGCGCCGCGGGTCGGGCCCGGGGCGGACGGGTGGGGCGGTGCCGCCGAGCTCGGTGGGTATGGCAGCGGCACGCGGGGTGGGCAGACCCGAGCCAGGCGGAGCGGCCGCGCCCGCGTTGCCGGCGGCCGACGGCACCGCACCGGCGGCGAGCGAGCCCGTGTCCCGCGCCTCGGCACCTGCAGCGTCGTGGTGCGCGCGCGCGAGCAGCGACTCGTGCGCGTGGGCGTCGGCGCCCACCTCGAGCCCCGCGAGGCGCCGGACGGTCGAGTGCAGCCCGTCGCAGCCCAGGAGCCAGCGCGCGCTGATCCCGGCCGCGGTCACCGACCCCGCCCCCTCCTCGATCTGCTCGACCCGGCCGCGGACCGTCGTCGCGCCCAGGGCGGCCGCGCGCTCGGCGAGCGCGGCGTGCAGCGTGGTGCGGCGCACGCCCCGGCCCGGCCCGTCCGTGAAGAGGTGGTCGGCGTGGCGGTGGGCGTCGCGGTAGCTGATGCCGCGCAGGACGTGTCCGTCGGGGTCGACGTCGAGGGCCTGGAGGGCCAGCAGCGCGCCGGGCATGAGGCCTTCGCCGCACGCCTTGTCGACGGGGCCCTCGCGGGGCTCGACCACGACGACGTCGTATCCCGCGAGCCGTGCCTCGATCGCGGCGGCGAGACCGATCGGGCCGCCGCCCACGATCAGGACGTCGGTGTCGGTCATGCTGCGTCCGCGCTCATGGTGCACCCGGGCCGGTCGTCGCCCCGTCGGCTCGTGCCCGCCTCGCGACAGCTCGTCTCATGGGTGCTGGTCCTCACGTGTGCGGCAGCGCGTCGAGCGCGCGCTCCTCGGCCGGGAGCCGGAACCGCAGCAGCAGCACGGCGTTGAGCACCGTGAACACGAGCGCGGTGGTCCAGCACGAGTGGACGAGCGGGAGCGCGAAGCCCTCGACGACGACCGCGAGGTAGTTGGGGTGCCGGAACCAGCGCTGCCCGGGGTGCCGGGCGATCCAGCGGTACGGGCCGCGGTCGACCCACGGCAGCCCGGGGACGACGATGACGCGCGTGTTCCAGCGCGGCCCGAGCGAGGCGATGCACCACCAGCGCAGCGCCTGGCTCGCGAGCACGAGCGCGAACGCGGGCCACCCGACCCACGGGAGGAACGGCCGGTCCGCGACGTTGACCTCGACCACGCACGCGACGAGCAGGCCCGTGTGCAGGGCGACCATCGCGGGGAAGTGGCCCCGGCCGGTCTCGACGCCCCCGCGCGCGAACGACCACCTTGCGTTGCGCGCCGAGACCACGAGCTCGGCGAGGCGTTCGAGCGCGGTCGCCCCGAGCACGACGTAGAAGAAGGCGAGCATCAACCCTCCAGCGACGGGGTCCGGCGCAGGAGCACGAGCTCGGCCGAGACCCCGGGGCCGAACGCCATGAGGACACCGTGCGGCCCCGCGCCGCCGCTCGGCGAGGCGTCGCGTGCCGCGAGGGTCGCGGCGAGCACGTGCAGCACCGAGGAGGAGGACAGGTTCCCGACGGCGGCGAGCGACTCCCTGCTGTGCCTCAGGTCGGCCTCGTCGAGCCCCAGGGAGTCGCGCACGACGTCGAGGATGCGCGGCCCGCCCGCGTGCACGACCCAGGTCCCGACGTCCTCGGTCGTCAGGTCGTGCTCGACGAGCAGGGACTTCACGTCTCCCGCGAGGTGGGCCGCGATGACCTCCGGCAGGCCCGCGGACAGCACGATCCCGAACCCGCTGTCGCGGATCGTCCAACCGAGGTGGTCAGCCGTCTCGGGGTAGAGGCGGCTGCGGGTGTCGACGACCTCGACGCCCCGGGGCGCCGCACCTGCTGCCGTGGCGCGCGCCGCCCGGGAGCCACGTGACCTCGGGACCCGTGCGGCGTCGTCGGGCCGTCCAGGTGTGCGGCCCGCGGGGTGCGCGTCCCCGACCATGACCACGGCCGTCGCGCCGTCGCCGAACAGCCCGGTCGAGACGAGGTTCGCCATGGAGTCGTCACCGTGCTGGAGCGTGAGCGAGCACAGCTCGACCGACACGAGCAGGGCCACGTCCTGCGGGTGGCCCGTCAGGTAGTCGTGCACGCGCGCGATCCCCGCGGCGCCCGCGACGCAGCCGAGCCCGAACGACGGCAGCCGCTTGACGTCGGTCCGCAGCCCCAGGCGGGTCACGAGCTGCGCGTCGATCGAGGGGGCCGCGATCCCGGTGACCGAGGTGAAGAGCAGGAAGTCGACCTCGCCGGGGTCGATACCCGCGTCGTCGAGCGCGGTCCGGCACGCCTCCTCGGCGAGGTCCGTGCCGACCCGGATGAAGTGGTCGTTGGCCTCGCCGAACGACGTGAGCCCCGCGTACTCGTCGAGGCGCAGGGCCGTGTGGCGGGTCTCGACGCCGGACGCGGCGTGGAGCCTGCGGAGGACGGCGCGGGTCGCGGGCGAGCGGGTCAGCAGGGGCCCGATCGTGTCCGTGATCTCGCTCTGAGGGTGCGCGGGCCCCGGCAGGACCGGTGCGACCGCGAGCAACCGCGACATTCCCGCATCGTGTCACGGGGACGCGCGGCCCGCGCGTTGCTAGCGTCGGGCGGGTGGAGGCATCGTGAAGACGCGAGCAGCGACGACGACGCTGCGGGGGCTCGCGCTCGCGAGCCACGCGGGACCTACGGTCGTGGTCACGGTCCTCGCGGGCTTCTTCGCCGTGGGCGTCGGGTCGGGCCCGGGCACGACGGCGCTCGTCACCGCCGCGGTCCTGTCCGGACAGCTCTCGGTCGGGTGGTCCAACGACTGGCTCGACGCGCGCCGCGACCGGGCCGTCGATCGGGCGGACAAGCCCGTCGTCGCGGGGCTGGTCTCGGTGCGGCAGGTGCACGCGGCCGCGCTCGCCGCGGCGGCGGCGTGCGTGGTGCTGTCGCTCGCGACCGGGCTCGTCGCGGGCCTGGTGCACCTCGTGGCCGTCGCGAGCGCGTGGTCCTACAACGCGAGGCTCAAGTCGACCGTGTGGTCCTGGGCCCCGTACGCGGCCTCGTTCGGGCTCCTGCCGCTGTTCGTGGTGCTCGCCGCGCCCGGCGACCGGGTCGCGGCCCCCTGGGCCATGGTGGCGACCGCGCTCCTGGGTGTCGGAGCGCACGTCGCGAACACCCTGCCGGACCTCGAGGACGACCGGGCGACCGGGGTCCGGGGGCTGCCGCACCGGCTCGGTCGGACGGGGGCCAGCGTGCTGGCGCCGGCGGTGCTCGTCACGGCGGTCGGGGTCGTGGTGCTCGGGCCGCCCGGACCGCCGACCGCGGTCGCGTGGGTGGCCGGAGCGGTCGCGGTCGTGCTCGCGGTGTCCGCGGGCGTGGTGGCCGTGCGACGGACCACGAGCCGCCTGCCGTTCGCGCTGAGCATGGCTGTCGCGGCGGTGTGCGCGGTCCTGCTGGTCCTCGCGGGACCGGACGTCGCGCTGTCGGGGTGAGCGGCGCCGTCGGGCCGGCCGCGTTCCCGGCGTCCACCGACGGCATGCCCGTCAGGTGGGGACCAGCGGAGCGACGGCCATGATGCGCCGGCCCATCACGAGGATCGGGACCGTCGCCAACGAGGCAGCCACGATGAACGCGGCGTGCTCGACGTCCGCCGCGACCAGGACGTCCTCGCCGCCCGACGTCAGGAGCACCACCGCGGGCGTCAGGAGGAGCGGCACGACCCAGAACGGGCTCCGCAGCAGAGCACGCACCGCGAACCCCGTCAGGGCGAGCGCGACCACGACGAGCACCACGGGGAGCTCGTCGAGCGTGTGCGCGACGATCGCGGCGAGGACCGTGCCGGCCAGGACGTCGACCACGCGGGCGCCCGCGCGCCGGAGCGTCCCGGTGAAGTACGGCTGGATCATCACGAAGACCGTGAGCAGCAGCCACCACCGGTTCCGGGCGTCGGTCCAGTCGTCGACCGTGTAGGTGATGAGACCGGCCAGGATCCCCAGGGTCAGGCCGAAGTACGCCGACGCCGGGCGCGGGACGGGGCGAGGACCGATCCCCCGGACGTTGCGCGCGAGGACACCACCCACGAACGTCGTCCACAGGCCGCCGAACGTGACGAGCCCCGTCATCGTGGCGATCGCCGCAGGCGAGCTCACCGCGCTCACCGTGCCGGACGGCAGGGCCACGAGGGGGGTCCCGAGCAGGGCGAACGCTGCCAGCGGACCGACCAGGCTCCCGATCCCGTGCCACCCGACCGCTGCGGACAGGCCGACCGCGGCGCCGAGCACCAGCATGAAGAGGGCCGCGCCGAGCGGAAGGTCCCGCAGAGCGGTCGCCGCCAGCATGCTCGCGGGGGTCAGGAGGCTCGCGGTCAGTGCCGCCCGGCGGCTCAACAGCAGACCCAGCCCCGCAGGCAGCATCCCCAGGTAGACGAGCGTGCCGTCGGGGCGCCACGGCGAGAGCAGCAGCCCGACCGCCGGAGCGACGAGCAACAGCGCCAGGGCGATCCGCCGAGCGGTCATACGGTCACAGTAGGGCGGACGAGCCAGGACGGCGCGCGTTGGCCGACGGCGGGTGGGTGGTGACCCGTGCGCCCGGTGACGGCAGTCAGGCCGTGGTGCGTGTGCGGGCCGAGAGGATCCCGTGCCCCACCGCGAGGACCGCGACCGCGACCACGGCCGCCGCGGCCGTGAAGAGGGCGCGCTCGAGGTCTGCCGAGAGGAGCACGTCCTTGCCGCCCGAGGTCTGCAGGATCACCGCGGGGGTGAGGAAGAGCGTGAAGACCCAGTACGGGCGCTTGAGGTACGCCCACGCGGCCGCTCCCGTGAGCAGGAGCGCCACGGCGGACAGGACGCCGGGCGAACCGCTGAGCAGGTGAGCGACCAGCCCGGCGAGCACCGCGCCGGCGAGCGTCCCGCCGACCCGCGCGGCCGTGCGCGAGAGCGTGGCCGCGAAGTACGGCTGGACGATCACGAACAGCGTGAGCAGCAACCACCAGGAGTTCGGCGAGTCGATCCAGCCCATCGCGACGTAGGTCGCCACGCCCGTGAGGATCGCGAGCGCGACCGCGAAGTACGTCGCGGCGCGTTGCGGGACGGGCTTGGGACCCGGCAGGTGCATGCCCCGCGTGAGGAACCCGCCGATGATCGCGGTCCACAGCCCGCCGAACGCGACCCAGCCGGCCATGGCCCAGAGCGCCCCGGCCGACGCCGAGGCGCCGACCGTGCCCGAGGGCAGGGCAACGAGCGGTCCGCCGATGAGGGCGAACGCCGTCTGCGGGCCGACGAAACCGCCGATCCCGTGCCACCCCTTGACCGCGGACAGGCCCACGCACGCCCCGAGGGCCGCCATGAAGAGGGCCCCCGTGAGGGGCCAGTCGCTCAGCGAGACGCCGATCGCCATGCAGACCGCCGTGAGCGGCCCGGCCACGAGCGCGGGGCCCCGGCCCACGAGCAGGCCCACTCCCGCGGGCAGCATCCCCAGGTAGACGAGCGTGCCGTCGTGCTTCCACGGCGAGAGCATGAGCGCGACCATGGGCGCCACGAGCAGCAGGACCAGGCCGATCTTCTTGGCGTTCATCGCGTCGCCTCCTCGGCTGCTGCAACGGGCGCGGTCGGAGCAGCAGGCGGGGGCGCCGCGACCAGCGTCAGGCAGAACGGGTGCCCCACAGGGTCCGCGTAGACGCGGAACGGGTCGTCGGCGTGGCCCTCCTCGGCGGGGGTCCCGGTCAGCGGCCGGGCACCGGCCGCGACCGCGAGCGCGTGGCCCGCGTCCAGGTCCGGGACCGCGACGTCGAAGTGGACCCGCGCACCCGTCCGCCAGGGCGGGACCTCGGCGTCGGACCGCTGGAAAGCAAGCCGTGGGCCGGGGCCGGGCGGCACGATCGCGAGCCACTCGTCGCCGTCCGGGTCCGACGTCTCGTGGCCCGGCACGTACTCCCAGCCGAGCAGGCGGCGGTAGAACTCCGCGAGCTCACGAGGGACAGGGCAGTCGAGGGAGACCTCGAACAGGGCGAGGGGGCTCATGGCCCACACCCTAGGGCGGGCCGGGGGGTTCGGCTCGGCGAAGCGGGCGACGGGGCTCGAGCGACCGCCGTCGCCCGAGGCCGGGGGTCAGAAGGGCGCGCGGCCGCCACAACCCGGGATCGCGACACCGTCCACGCGCATCTGCGCGCTCCAGCTCCACCCTGCGTCGATGCCCAGGAGGTCGTTCGCGGGGATCTCGATCGTCCCGGGACTCGTCGGATCCGCACCGAAGCCGGTGCCGGCGGTGTCGAGCGGTGTCGAGTACTCGAGCCGGCTGCCGTCCGGGCTCGTGAGGACGGCCTCGAGCGACACGTCGGCGTCGAGGGGGAGGGGGCCGTCCCAGTCGAGGGTGATCTCCGACCCTTCGCCCGTGGGCGGCAGGACGTGGGTCACGCCCCAGCGGGAGATGGTGCCCGTGCCGGTCGAGGTGAAGGTCGCCTCGCTCAGCTGCGGCACGCCGGGGCGCGTCGCCGGGTCCCAGGAGGTGCACATGGCCGACGACGCGAAGTTGCCGCTCATGGACGAGGTGGGGCCCACCGCGAACAGTGCTCCCGCGGTGCACAGGACGGCTGCGCTCGCGGTGACGACCTGCGCGCCAGGTCGCCCTGGTCGCCCTGGTCGCACGAGGGGCACGATCCAGGGGTGCGGCGCGGGGGAGCGGGACTGCACGACGACCGTCGACAGGAGGCTGTCGGCGAACGTGCGCCGCTGCTCGTCCCAGAGCGGACGGAGGTAGCCGATGCAGAGGATCGCGTCGAGGAAGTGCGCGAGCCAGCGCAGGACCGTCGTCACGAGCCCGACCGGTCGCCCCGAGTCGCGGTTGACGACGACGATTCCGACGGCCCGCTTGCCGGGCGTCGCGCCGGTGTAGGCCTGGAACACCGTCATCGCGATCACCGCGCCGAGCATCCACGCGCTCTCGGACCAGCGGAGGTCGTCGACCGCGAGGCCGAGGCTCCCGTCGTTGTCGAGACCGGGGAGCATGCTCGGCGCGAGGCCGGGTCCGACGGCGACGAACATGAGCCCGGCCAGGATCGCGTTGTCGAGCAGGAACGCCACGACCCGCCGCGACCACCGCGCGTACGGTCCGAACGGCGGGGTGTCCGCGGGGTCGAGCGTCGAGAGATCGTCCACGTCGTGGTGAGCTGCCGGCGTCGTCGCGATGTCCCCCATGGGGACGAGGGTCCCAGATCGGCTGCCGATTGTCAGGCTGCCCGTCGCGCGGAGTTCGCGGGGTCAGCGGCCGGCCGGGCCCCGCGGGTCAGGCCGTCGCGCCCACGGTGGCTGTGCTCGCCGACGCCTCGACCGGCAGCTCGTGCAGGGCCGCGACGAGGGGCGCGAGCTCCTCGACCTGGCAGGCCTCGTCGAGGGCCTCCTCGAGGGCCGCGTCGTGAGTGGGCCTGGCCTGGCGCAGGAGCTGCTCGCCCTGCGGGGTGAGCTCGGTGTAGATGCCGCGGCGGTCGTCCTGGCAGAGGATGCGCGTGAGCAGGCCGCGGTCCTCGAGGCGGTTGACCAGGCGGGTCGTGGCGCTGCTGCTCAGGGCCGCGGCGCGCGCGAGCTGCTGCATGCGCATGTGCCAGCCGTCCTGGCGCGAGAGCGCGTCGAGCACGGTGTACTCGACGACCGAGAGTCCGTGGCCGGCCTGGAGCGCTCGCTCGAGCGCGGCGTCGAGGATGCCGTGCAGCGCGGCGAGCGTGCGCCAGCCCTGCGAGCGGATCTCGACCGCGTCGTCCCCGATGCCCATGCGTGCCTCCTGTGCCTGTCGTGACGTCGCTCTCAACTATACCGCTTGTGTGAACTACCGGCGCGTGCAACTATTTAGGAGGCGCCTGCAACTACTGCACGCGCCGGTTGTTGCACACACGCTGCGGCGCGCGGTGCCTGACACAGACAAGGAGCAGCGCATGCCGCTGGGTCTTCTCGCCCTCGCCGTCGGGGGCTTCGGGATCGGGCTCACCGAGTTCGTCATCATGGGACTCCTGCCGGAGGTCGCGGCAGAGTTCGGCGTGACCGAGGCCGTCGCCGGCTACCTCATCTCGGGCTACGCGCTCGCGGTCGCCGTCGGCGCGATCGGCCTCACGGCCGCCGTGATCCGTCTCGACCGCAAGACGGTCCTCGGCAGCCTCATGATCCTGTTCATCGCCGGGAACCTGGTCTCGGCCCTCGCCCCCACCTACGAGCTGCTGCTCGCCGGACGGATCCTCGCGGCGCTGTGCCACGGCGCGTTCTTCGGGATCGGCGCGGTCGTCGCGGCCGACATGGTCGCCCCCTCCAAGCGTGCGGGCGCCATCGCGATGATGTTCGCGGGCCTCACGACCGCCAACGTCCTGGGCGTGCCGTTCGGCACGTTCCTGGGCCAGCAGTACGGCTGGCGCTCCACGTTCTGGGCCATCACGGCCATCGGCGTCGTCGCGCTCGTCGGGATCCTGCTGCTCGTGCCGTCCACGCGCCGGGCGTCCGGCGCGCACGGCGCTGCGGCAGCCCGCATCTCCTCGACGCCCCCCGCGGAGGGCGACCCCGTCCTCCTGGCGGGAGCGACGCCGTCGGGCACCCCGTCCCTGCGGACCGAGCTCGCAGCGTTCCGCAACCCGCAGGTCTGGTGGTCCATCCTCGTGACCGTGCTCGGGTTCGGCGGCATGTTCGGTGCGTTCACCTACATCGCCTTCACGGTCACCGAGGTCGGTGGGTTCGCGACCACGAGCGTGCCCTGGCTGCTCGTGCTGTTCGGGGTGGGGCTGTTCGTCGGCAACTTCCTGGGCGGCAAGGCCGCGGACCGGTACCTGACCACGAGCCTCCTCGTGATCCTCGCCGTGCTGACCGTGATCCTCGCGGTCTTCGCGCTCACCGCGACGAGCCAGGTCATGACCCTGGTGTCGCTGTTCCTCATGGGGGCGTTCGGGTTCGCGACCGTCCCCGGCCTCCAGATGCGCATCATGGGCCACGCGCAGGCCGCCCCGACCATGGCGTCCGGCGCCAACATCGCCGCGTTCAACGTGGGCAACGCGCTGGGCGCGTGGATCGGCGGCCTGGCCATCGCGGCCGGGCTCGGCTTCACCTCGCCCCTGTGGGCGGGCGCCGTGCTCACGCTGCTCGCGGTCGTCGCGCTGGGCGTCGCGACGCTCCAGGAGCGGCGCACGGCCGTGACGCCCGCCCCGGCCCCGCTCACCACCGTCCCCGCGGCCTGACCCGCCGCCACCATCACCCCTCAGGAGAAACCATGACCAGCACCACCACCGTCCCCGCGGTCGCACTGCGCGGCGGGACGAGCATCCCGCAGCTCGGCTTCGGCGTCTTCCAGGTGCCCGACGGCGAGACCGCCCAGGCCGTCTCGCTCGCCCTGGACGCGGGCTACCGCAGCATCGACACCGCTGCGGTCTACGGCAACGAGGCGGGCGTCGGCGCGGGCATCGCGGCGTCGGGCGTGCCCCGTGACGAGGTCTTCGTGACGAGCAAGCTGTGGATCGACTCGCTGTCGCGCGAGGCCGTGCGCCCCGCGTACGAGAAGAGCCTCGAGCTGCTCGGGCTCGACCGCCTCGACCTGTACCTGATCCACTGGCCCGCGCCGGGCCTGGGCCGGTACGTCGAGGCGTGGGAGGAGCTCGTCGCGCTGCGCGAGGCGGGGCTCGTCGGCGAGATCGGGGTCTCGAACTTCCAGCCCGCGCACCTCGACGCGATCATCGCGGCCACGGGTGTGACACCGGCCGTGAACCAGGTCGAGCTGCACCCGGCGTTCGCGCAGCGCGCCCTGCGCGAGCGCCACCGCGAGCTCGGGATCGTGACCGAGGCGTGGAGCCCGCTGGGCCAGGGAACGGTGCTGGGCGACCCGGTCCTGGGGGCGATCGCCGACGCGCACGGCGTGACCCCCGCGCAGGTCGTCCTCCGCTGGCACCTGCAGGCCGGGACCGTCGCGATCCCCAAGTCGGTCACGCCCGAGCGCATCGCGGCGAACCTCGACGTGCTGGGCTTCGAGCTGTCGGCCGAGCAGGTCGCGGCGATCGACGGGCTCGACCGGACCGACGGCCGGATCGGGCCGGACCCGGACGCGTTCAACGGCTGAGCTGCTGCTGCCGCCCGCGCCGCCGAGAAGTGAGTAGATGCCCCTGATCCCCGCGGATCAGGGGCATCTAC
>NZ_JBHXBO010000071.1:0-18932 GCF_042726775.1 Oerskovia sp. NPDC060287 | reverse complement strand
TGTCACGGGTGACACGAAGGTCCGGCTAGGGTCGTGTCACATGATCACCGACCCGCGCACGGATCCGCCACGCTCGGGAGACGAGCTGACTCTCCTCCGCGGCTTCCTCACGTTTCACCGCGAGACGCTGCGCTGGAAGACGGCTGACCTCGACGCCACGCAGCTCGACCAGAAGCATGGCCCGTCGACCATGACCCTGGGTGGGATGCTCAAGCACCTTGCGTTCGTCGAGTCGTACTGGTTCACGGAGATCTTCCAGGATGGCCCGGCGCTGCCGCCCTTCGACACCGTCGACTGGGACGCCGACGCGGACTGGGACTGGCACAGTGCCGCCGGTGAGACCGCGACCGAGCTCTGGGGGCTTCTCGACCGGGCGATCGATGCCTCGGACGCGGTCGTGGCGCAGACCCTGGCGGACCCGGAGGGCGCCGGGCTCGACACCCGCTCGGTGCGGGCGGCCCGTGACGGCGACCGCTGGAACCTGCGGTGGATCCTGATCCACATGATCGAGGAGTACTCGCGGCACAACGGGCACGCCGACCTGATCCGCGAGGCGATCGACGGCAGCGCCGGGGAGTAGGTGCCCGGCGCGGGCCGTTGCGGCCTCCCGGCGGTCACGCCAGGATGTCCGGCATGACCACGTCCCCCGTCCCTGAACCCGCACGAACACCTCCCCGCGGGCTGGGGCGAGGCGAGGTGCTCGGGTTCGTCGCCGGAGTGCTGCTCGTCGGCGTCGGGGTGTGGTTCGCGTCGCGCTCCTACGGTGCTGCTTCGTTCGGGTGGTTCGCGTACGCACCGCTGTCGGGGGAGACGCTCTACCCCTCCCGCCCGTGGTCCCAGGTCCTCGGGTTCGTCGCGCTGGGGGCAGGGCTCCTGGTGCTCGGCTTCGTCGCGGGGTGGGCGGTCGCCCGGCGTCGGGGCGGTGACGTCGGTACCGGGGCGGACCCGACCTCGACACCGAGATAGAGGGCCGGCGTCGAGGTAGAGGGCCCGGACCCTCTGTCTCGACGGGAGGGCTCTACCTCGGCGGCCGTGCGTCCTTGGCGCACGGCAGAATCGATCCCGTGACCACCGCGAACCCTCCCTATCGACTGGCCCTCCTCGACCTCGACGGGACGTTGACCGACTCGGCTCCCGGCATCCTCTCCTCGGTCCGGCACGCCTACGCGACCCTGGGGATCGAGACCCCGACCGACGAGACCCTGCGGCGCTTCGTCGGCCCTCCGCTCCACGAGACGTTCGCGCTGCACGGGGTCCCCGTCGACCGGGTCCCGGAGGCCCTCGCGGCGTACCGCGAGGTCTACGCGGCCGGAGCCATGCTCGACAACTCGCTCTACCCGGGGATCCTGGAGTGCCTGACGGCGGCGCGCGCCGCAGGCGTCCGGCTCGCGGTCGCGACCTCCAAGCCCGAGGTCTACGCGCGCCGCATCACCGCGCACTTCGGGATCGACGACCTGGTCGAGGGGGTCTACGGCGCGACCCTCGACGGATCGCGCGGCACCAAGGCGGACGTGATCGAGCACGCGCTCGCGTCGCTCGCGGTGTCCGACGGCGTGGCGGTCCCGGCAGCATCGGCAGCCCCGGCGGTCTCGGAGAGCGAGGAAGCTCCGGGAGCGGGGCGTGTCGGGTCCGTTCCCGACGGCCTGCCGCCGCGCGAGGAGATCGTCATGGTCGGCGACCGCGAGCACGACGTGCTGGGGGCCGCTGCGCACGGCATCGGCTGCCTCGGCGTCTCGTGGGGGTACGCCGAGCCGGGGGAGCTCGAGGACGCGGGCGCGCTCGCGGTCGTGGCGAGCGCCGACGAGCTGGCGCGGGCGCTGCGAGGCGAGTGACGCCGTCGGGCGGTGAAGAGCGAGGCCGCGAGAACCACGGGAGTCGCGAGAGTCGGACCGAAGGGTGTGACGCGCGGACCCTTCAGGAGCGCAAGGATCGGTCGTCAGGAGTGCACCGGCGCATCCCACCGTGCACTTCCGACATCGAGTCCGCAGACACAGGGTTGACCTTGACGTAGCGTCAACTTCTAGGGTCGATCGTGCTGCCTCACCCGAGGCCTGCAGAACCCGCAGCCCACGACGGCGCGCGTCGTCGTGGGCTTCCGCCCCGACCCTCCAGGAAGGAGGAGCGCATGACCGCCAACGCACCGCAGGCCCCGACCGACTGGTCGATCCAGGAGATCGCCCGCCTCGCCGGGACCACGAGCCGCACGCTGCGTCACTACGACGCGATCGGGCTGCTCGTGCCCAGCAGGGTCGGGCACAACGGCTACCGGTACTACGACGGGCCCGCGCTCGTGCGCCTCCAGCGGATCCTCCTCCTGCGGGACCTCGGCGTGGGCCTCCCGGCCGTCGCCGAGATCTTGGATCGGGACGGTGAGGCGAGCCCGGCCGTGCAGGCGGGGGCCCTGCGGACCCATCTGGACGCCCTGCGGGCCGAGCAGCAGCGGCTGACACGACAGATCGCGTCGGTCGAGCGCACGATCACGACCATGGAAGGAGGTGGGCGACTCATGGCGGACGAGATGTTCGACGGGTTCGACCACACGAAGCACGAGGCAGAGGTCACCGAGCGGTGGGGCGCCGAGGCCTACCGGACGGGCGACGCCTGGTGGCGCGGGCTGTCCGCGCAGGACAAGGCGGCGTACCAGGACCGGACCCGGCAGCTGGCCGCCGACTGGGCGGCCGCCGCTGCGGCAGGCGTCGCGCCCGACGGAGACGAGGCGCAGGCGCTCGCGCGCAGGCACGTCGAGTGGCTGAGCGGGATCCCGGGCACCCCGGGGCACGGCTCGGCGCCGGTCAGGGAGTACGTCGTCGGGCTCGGAGAGATGTACGTGGCCGACGAGCGGTTCGCCGCGAGCTACGGCGGCGTCGAGGGGGCCACGTTCGTGCGGGACGCGCTCGCGGTGTACGCGGACCGGAACCTGTAGGTCACCGGCCGCACCGGCCTCCCTGCCACACCCGCCACGACGTTCTACCTCGGCGTCGGCGTCGGCGTCGGAGCCGTCAGTGGCTCAGGGCCCGTGCCGGCAGGATGATCGGCGCCCCGCCGCCCGGGTGCTCGACGACCTCGACCGGGTAGTCGTACACCTCGCTCAGCCGCTCGGCCGTCAGCACCTCGGCGGGTGCCCCGTCGGCGACCACGCGGCCGCGAGCCATGAGCGTGACCTGGTCCGCGTAGGCCGACGCGAGCCCCAGGTCGTGCACGACGACGACCACGGCACCCCCGGCCGCCGCGTGGCGGCGCGCGATCTGCAGCACGAGCTCCTGGTGCTTGAGGTCGAGCGCGGCGGTCGGCTCGTCGAGCATGAGCAGCCCGGTCCGCTGGGCCAGGACGCGCGCGAGCGCGACGCGCGCCTTCTCGCCCCCGGACAGCGACGGGAAGTGCCGGTCGGCGAGGTGGGACACGTCGGTCGCGGCGAGCGAGTCGGCGACCACCTGGTCGTCGGTCTCCTCGAGGGGCGTCCCGCGCCAGGGTGCGCGGCCCATCTGCACGACGTCGAGCGACGTGAACGGGAAGCTGAGGTGGATCTGCTGCATGAGCACGGCCCGGCGCATCGCGAGCTCGGTCGCGGTCCACGACCCGAGCGGGGCGCCGTCGACCAGGACGGACCCGCCGTCGAGCGGCAGGTCGCCCGTGAGCGCACCGAGCAGCGACGACTTGCCCGCGCCGTTCGGCCCGAGCAGCGCCCGGACCTCGCCGGCCCGCACCGCGACCGACACGTCGCGCAGCACGGGGGTCCCGTCGAGCGAGAGCGTCGCTCCGCGCGCCTCGGTCACGACCGTGCCGGGCTCGGGAGCGCCCGGCAGGCGCGACGTGCGCCGCCGCCCCGTGACCGCGGTCCGGAGCGACGACCAGAAGCTGCTGCCCTCGTGGCGCGACTCGAGCTCCACGATCCCTGAGGTCCCGCGGCTCATGCCCAGCCTCCCTGGCGAGAGCGCGTGCGGCGCAGCAGGTAGAAGAAGAACGGCCCGCCCACGAGCGAGGTGATCATGCCGAGCGGCAGCTCGACGTTCGCGACCGCGGTGCGCGAGACGAGGTCCGCGAGCAGCAGGACCACGGCCCCGCCGAGCGCCGACGCGGGGATGAGCCAGCGGTGGCTCGGCCCGCAGACCATGCGGACCAGGTGCGGCACCACGAGCCCGACGAACGCGATGATCCCGGTGAACGCGACCCCGGCCGAGACGAGCAGCGCGACGAGCACGATCACGATCTGTCGCAGCCGTTCGACGTCGACGCCCAGGTGCTGCGCGGCACGCTCGCCCAGCGACAGGAGGTCCAGCTGGCGGCGCAGCAGCATCGCGCCGGTCACGCCGACGATCGCGATGGGCGCGACCACCGCGACCGATCCCCACGTGGCCCCGCCGAGCGAGCCGAGCTGCCAGAACACGATCTGCTCGCGCGCGGCCGGGTCGGCGACGAACGTGAAGAACGCGAGCAGCCCGCCCGCGAACGCGTTGACCGCGATGCCGGTGAGCACGAGCGTCACGACCTCGGTGCGTCCGCCGGACCGCGAGAGCGCGTAGACGACGAACGTCGTGATCAGTCCGCCCAGGAAGGCGGCCGCGGCGACCCAGGTCCCCGAGACGAGCGAGCCGGCGGTGACGATGACCGCGCACGCGCCCACGGCCGCGCCGGCGGAGACGCCGATCACGCCGGGCTCGGCGAGCGGGTTGCCGAACACGCCCTGCATGAGCGCGCCCGAGCAGGCGAGCGCGGCCCCGACCAGGATCGCCAGGACGACGCGCGGGAAGCGCACGACCCAGAGCGTGTTCTCGCCCTGCGGGTGCGAGGGCATGGGCCCGATGTCGAGGCCCATGTGGTGCATGAGCGAGCCGAGGACCTCGGCGGGCGACACGGGCACCTGCCCGGTCATGCCCGAGAGCACGGTGAGGACGAGCAGCGCGACGCCGAGGCCGATCATGAGCCAGGTCGCGGCGCGTCGTCGCCCGCGCCCGACGGCGGGGAGCGCGGGGGCGGGGCTCTCACCGTTCGCGGTGCCGCGGGAGGAGGGGTCCGGCCCGACGGCGCCGCGCGCCGGGGAGCCCGGCTCGCCGCTGCCCGTGGTCGTCCCGTCCGCGGTGCGCGGGGCGGTCGTGCGTTGCGCGGTGGTGAGGGAGCCGGAGGTGGTGGGTGTCGTCGTCGGGCCGGCGGGGCGGGAGGTCGGCGTCACGGGGCGGTCGACCCTGCGGCCGCCGCGGTGTCGGCCGAGCCGACCGCGCTGATGTCCGGCGCCGGGACGCCGTAGAACGCCTCGACGAGCGACGCGATGGTCTCGCCCGTGCGGGGGCCGAACGTCAGCAGGCGGCTGCCGTCCATGTCGATCACGCGCTGGTCCTGGCCTGCCGGGGTCTGCGCGAGGCCAGGGATGGCCATCATGGCGTCGAGACCGCCGCTCGACTCGAGGCCGTCTGTCATGACGAGGTAGGCGGCCGGGGCCGCCGAGATGATGGCCTCGCTCGTGACGGGCGCGTACTCCTGGGTGAGGCCGATCGCGGTGCCCGCGTCCGTGCCGCCGATCTCGCGGATCAGGTCGTCGGCGCCCGAGCCCGGCCCGAACAGCATCTTGATGTTCGACCCGCGCAGGTACAGGAACGCGACGAGCGGGTTGCCCGTGTCCGCGGGGACCCCGGCGAGTGCCGCACAGATCTGCTGGTCGGTGCGCTCGACGAGCGCCGCCCCGGCGTCAGGGACACCGAGCGTGGTCGCGACCGCGGTGATGCGGTCGTCGATCCCGTCGAGCGTGCGGGCCTCGTCGAAGTACACGACCGGGATCCCCGAGGACTCGAGCTGCGAGCGTGCGGTGTCGGTGAGGAGCGTGGCGTCGGTCAGGATGACGCTCGGGTTCAGGCCGAGGATGGTCTCGATGTTGAGGGCGTGGCCCGCGCCGGTCACGACGGGGACGTCGGCGGCCTCGGGGAAGCCCGTGGGCAGGTCGCGGCCCACCACGTTCGCGCCCAGGCCCAGGCTGTAGACGATCTCACCGAGCGTGCCGTACAGGTCCACCGCGATGATGCGCGAGGCATCGGTCACGGTGACCTCGCGGCCGTCGAACGACTGCACGGTCACGGGCAGCGTCGGGGTCGGTGCCGAGACGATCGGGTCGATCACGTTGTCGGCGAACGTCGCCGTCGTCGGGCCGGTCGGGAACGTCGCGGGGTCCACGGTGGGGCGCTCGCCCGTCTCGAGGGCCGCGCAGGCGTCCAGGGCGACGGCCTCGGTGGGGGCGTCCGGGGTGGCCGACCCGCTCGAGGTGGGCGCCGTCGTCGGGCCCTCCGGCTCGTACGGGAGCGGGGCGCATCCTGCGGCGAGCAGCACCGCGGCGAGCGTGGCGACGCCCGCGAACGACGATCGGCGCAGGCCGCGCGACAGCGGGCCGCGCGGACGCTCGGGGGAGGGGACGCGGGCAGGGTGCGACATCACAAGGGCTCCAGCAGGGATCGGCCGCCCCTGCGAGAAGGCGGCTCCGGGTAAGTTGAGGCTAACCTATGCAGGGCCTCGGCAGGGGTGCCGGTCCACGGGATCTTCTGTGATCTTGGAGACGCTGCCGGCGGTCCCGGAGGTGCTGCCGGCGGTCGTGCGCGGCCGGCTCGCGGCGCCGAACGTGCGGTGGGCGCCGAGGATCCAAGGAATCTCGACGCCCACCGCAGGGTCGACGGACGTCGACCGCATGCTCACCGCACGGTCAGCAGTGGACCGCGCCGAGCTCCGCGAACAGCGCGCTGTTGAGGCGGAACGCGAGCTTGGCCTCCTCGACCGTCTCGGCGAGCTGCTCGTCCGTGAGGTCCAGGGAGTCGAGGCGCTCGCGGTAGACGTCCTTGAACGGCTTGGCCTTGGGGATCTCGTCGAACGTGTAGAACGCGAGGCCGTCGGGGCCGAGCCCGTAGTGGCGCTCCATCATGCGCTTGATGATCTGGCCGCCCGACAGGTCGCCCAGGTAGCGCGTGTAGGCGTGCGCGGCGTAGGCCGAGAGCGACGTGCCGACCTCGAGCAGCCGGGCCACGTACGCCTCGGTCGCGGGCAGGATGCGGATCTCGGTGGCCCAGTCGGGCCCGACGAGGAACGCGAGGTCCTTCTCGATCGAGGGGGTGCGGGTCAGCTCGTCGAACACGAGGGTCGCGCCCTGGGCGTCGTCGCGGATCTGGGCGCTGGCCTGCTCGAGCGCACCGTAGATCGCGAACTGCTGCGCGGCGAGGTCCGTGTAGGCGGCGACGTCGAGCTCGCCCCCCATGAGCTTCTCGACGAAGCCCGTGGTCTCGGCCTGCTCGTGCTCGGGGCGGGTGCCCTCGCGCAGGCGCAGCGACAGGGTCGCGGGTGCGGCGTCGGTGGCGGGAAGGGTCTCAGCGGTCACGAGGGGCTCCTGCGGTTCGTCGTGTCACGTGCACGACGTCGGCACGTGCGCCGGGTTCGGCGCAGGGTCCACGGTGTGGTGACACATCGTCATGACGTCGCGTCAGGAACGATACAACAGTGAGGTGAGGTTTACCTATGCTCTGTGGGGGAGATCTCACGGACTGGTCCTGGGGGCGCGGTGTCACCTCGTGGGCAGGGCGTGCTCCGCGACGTCCTCGGGGTTGGGCAGGCCGTGCAGGAACCGGTACCCGACCGCGGCCACCACGACCGTGAGCCCGCCCGCGACGAGCAGCGGTGTCGTCAGGTCGATCCGGGCGAGCAGGCCGCCCAGCAACGAGCCGAGCGGCATGGTGCCCCAGAGCAGCGTGCGCCACGTCCCGTGCACGCGCCCCAGCAGGTGGCCCGGGATCGCGGCCTGGCGCAGCGACATGACCAGGACGTTCCACACCGACGTCGACCCGAACGACACCGCGAAGCACACGACCGCGACCGGGATCGTCGGGAAGAAGCCCATGACGACGAGCGCGACCGGGCCCACGAAGTTCGCCGCGGCCATGACGGGCCCGGCGCCGAACCGGACCTTGAGCGGGCTCACGACCACGGCGCCGACGATGCCCCCGACGGCGCCCGACAGCATGAACACCCCGAACCACTGCTCGGGCACGTCGAGGCGCTCGAGCACGAAGAGCACGTCCGTCGCGATCGCCGCCGAGAAGAACAGCGCGATCAGGATGCTGAGGAACCACAGGGGCCGCAGCATCGGGTGGCTCATGATGAAGCGGAAGCCGTCGGTGAGCTGGTGCGCGAACGTCGCACGGACGGACGGGAGCGCGGGCGTCCCGGCGTCGTCGTGCGGTGCGCCCGTGGCGGCGACGGGTGCGTCGTCGACCCGGCGTCGGCGCGCGCGGTGGGCGCCGGCCGCGGCGGCGGGCAGGAAGAACGCGAGCACCCCCGCGACCGCGTAGGACAGGGCGCCGATGCCCAGCGGGATCACGACCGCGACCGCGAACAGCGCCGACGTCACGGGCACCGCGAGGAAGTTCTGGACGACGAGCTCGCCCGCCTCGATGCGGGAGTTGGCACGCGGCAGGTCCGCGCGGCGCACGATCGCGGGGACGACGGCCCGGATCGCGCCGTCGTAGAGGGTCTCGAGCGCGCCGTACGCGAAGATCACCGCGTACAGCCACCAGATGGTCAGGGTGTCGGTCGCGAAGAGCGTGAGGAGCGTGACCGCGAGGAGGGTCCGGGTGCCGTTCGCGATCGCCATGGCGTGGCGACGGTCGATCCGGTCGAGCAGCACCCCGGACGGGATCGCGAAGAACAGCCACGGCAGCATCGCGACGGCCGCGATGCCTGCGATGAGCAAGGGGTCGTCCGTGAGGCGGGCCGCGAGGAGGGGCGCGGCGACGCGCGCGATCCCGTCGGCCAGGCTCGAGCTGATGTTCGCGGTGAAGACGTTGGTGAAGGACCGGCCGCGCCCGCGGCGCGCGGGTTCGTCGGGCTGCCCGGCCGGCGTCCGGGCAGCGTCAGCGGGGGGTGGGGGTTCTGCGGGGGGCACCGGAGAACTCTAGGCTCCCTGCCGCAGGGCTGTGCGCGGAGGTCACCGGCCCGACGGCGGAGCCGGGGCCGGGCCGTCGGGTGCGGTCTTGTCCGAGCCGCGGCCCGGCAGTGGATCCTGGCGGCTCCGGGAGGGTTCGTCTTCCGCGGAGCCGCAACAATTGTTGCGGCTCCGCAGAAACACACCCCTGGGGGAGAGGCCTGACGGCGAGAGACGTCGGTGGGCGCCGGCGCGGCAGGACGAAGCGGGTCGGGCCGGGAAGACCAGCGGCACCACGTGAGAGGCTGGCGGCGGCTCCCGCCGCGGGTGCGCCAGACGTCGGCGCCAGGCGCGCAGGACCGCCCCGCGGGGCTGTCCTACGCCGCGACGTCCTGCGTCCGGCGCGCCACGAGCGCGCTCTTGCCGCGCTTGCGCTGGGCTGCGGCGAACATGGCCATGAAGACGGCCGTGGTCACGAGCGCGGCGATCGCGTTCGCGACAGTTCCTTCGGGGGTCGAGTGCCGGTCCCCGAGGGTGAGCAGCAGGGCGACGTTCACGAGCCAGTGCACGAGGGTCGCGAGCGCGACGCGCTGCCCCACGGTTCCTCGCCCGAAGTGCCCCACGAGCACCGACAGGGCCACGGTCGCGAGCAGGAAGCCCACGATCACGACCGGCCCCGCGGTGAAGATCTGCACGTGCCACACGCCCCACACGAGGCCGGTCACGACGCTCGCGACCAGGAGCGAGAACCGGTTCTCGAGCAGCGGCTGGAGCATGCCGCGCCACCCGATCTCCTCGCCGGCCGCACCCACGAGGTAGGTGAGGAGCAGCAGCACGAACGGCACGCCCGCGGTCGCGTGCACCCCTGCGAGGGGTTCGCCCTGCACCAGGAGCGTCACGACGAGCACGCCCCAGTAGAGCAGGCACGCCGCGAACGCGAGGACGAGGTGGGCGACGACCTGGCGGCGAGGGACGGCGCCCGGCAGCAGCGGCGCGAGGCGCCCCCGGAAGATCGCGAACGTGAGCCCGGCCCCGACTGCGGGAGCGAGCTGGACCAGCGGGAGCACGCCCGGGTCGATCCCCGAGACCGGCTGGAGGAGGAGCATCGCGCCCGACGCGACGAACGTCAGCACGACGAACGTGAGGGTCGGGACGAGGAAGGCGCGAGGTGCTGGGGCGGTCGAGGTCACGCCGCAGGCTCGCAGCCCGTCGCGCGGGGTGTCAATCTCAACCGGCCACGAGCTCCTGCGTCCCGACGGCCCGCAGGACGAACGCCTCGGTGGCCTCGATCGCGCGCTCGCGCTGGGCGGGGTCCTCGGGGATGAGGCGGCCCGAGAGGCACGCGTTGACGAGCTGGACCGTGGTGCTGAGGTCCTGCTCGGGGAACTCGCCGCACGCGATGCCCGCGGTCAGGATGCGACGCAACGTGTCCTCGACGATCACGGCGTGCTCGCGCAGGCGCTGCTGCGTGCCGCGCGAGAGCACGGTGCGCAGGTCCGGCCCGGGGGCCAGGTGGAAGACCCGCTTGAGCTGCGCCTGCTGACGGATGTAGGTGCGGAGCTGTTCGACCGGGTCGTCGACGCCCTCCAGCGCGCGCTCCAGGGTGCCGACGTACTGCTCGGTCTCGTGCGTGATGAACCCCAGGAGCAGCGACTCCTTGTCGGGGAAGTGGTTGTACACCGCGGTGCGTCCCACGCCCGCGGCGGCGGCGATGTCCGCGAGCGAGATCGCGTCGAAACCGCGGTCCATCATGAGGTTCGAGAGCGCCGCGAAGAGCTTCTGACGGGTCTGTGCGCGGTGCTCGTGGAGCGAACCGCCGATGATCTTCGGCATGCTGACATCATAGGCACTTGCTGTCAGAATGCTAATTCGCAGGATCCTGCGGCTCCTGAGCCCACCCCGCGATCCGGCTGCCTACACTGGCAGCAGCCCCGGATCGACCCGACAAGGACGTCGGAGGAAGGCGATCATGACCGACCATCGTGCACCCGCCCGCCCCGACGGCCCCGACGCAGGGGACGGCCCCAGCGACCCGGCCCGGCCCGCGTCCGTCCGCGCGGCCCGGGAGACCTTCCTCAGCACGGGCGCGCTCCCGCCCGGCATCCGTCCCCTCGTGGCCGAGTCGTGGCGCCGCAGCGCCCGCAGCGGCGTCGACCCCGACTCGCCCCAGCCGGACACGTCCATCACCGACCTCGACCTCGGCGCCTACCGGTCGCAGCACCCGCTCGCGCGAGCCATGCCGGTCGTGCGCGACCTCCTGGTCGCGGGCCTCGCGGGCGAGAGCGCGGTCGTCGCGCTGACCGACGACGCCGGTCGCCTCCTGTGGGTCGAGGGCAGCTCGAGCGTGCGTGACCAGGTGGGACGCATCGGGTTCGTCGAGGGGGCGGTGTGGCGCGAGGAGCGCGTCGGGACCAACGCTCCGGGGACGGCCCTCGCGACGGGCCGACCGGTCCAGGTCCTGGGTGCAGAGCACTTCACGCGCCCCGTCCAGTCCTTCAACTGCGCGGCCGTGCCCGTGCGCGACCTGCACACCGGCCGTGTCCTGGGGGTCCTGGACGTCACGGGAGGGCGGGTTGCGGGGTCGGGTCTCGTGCTCTCGCTCGTGCGCGCGTCGGTCGCGGCGGTCGAGCGCGAGCTCGCCGAGCACGTCCCGCCCGGCGGTCGGCTCGCAGGGGCTGCGAGCGCCCCGCAGCTCGACGTCCTGGGACGTCCGGGGGGCACGCTGCGGGCGGCGCCCGGAGCAGCGGCGGGGTGGCCCGGCCCGGGCACGTACGCGACCGTGCCCGACGGCGGCACGCACGCTGCGCCGTCGGGCCGCCTGAGCCTTCGCCACAGCGAGATCCTCCTGCTGCTCGCGGCGCACCCGCGGGGGCTCGGTGCGGACGAGCTGGCCGTGCTGCTGCACCCGGGCGAGCTGTCGGACGTCACGGTGCGGGCGGAGGTGTCGCGCCTGCGGCGGGCCGTGGGGCCGCTGCTGGGCGGTTCGCGCCCGTACCGGCTGGGCGGGCTCCTGCGCACGGACCTCGACACCGTCCGTGACCTGCTCGCGGTGGGCGACGTGCACGGGGCGCTCACGGCGTACGCGGGGCCGGTGCTGCCGCGGTCGGTCGCGCCGGGTGTCGAGCAGCTGCGCGACGAGCTCTCGGCCGAGGTGCGCGGGGCGGTCCTCGCGTCGGGCGACCCGGGGGCCGTGGGCCGCTGGCTCGCGAGCGACGAGGGCGCCGACGACCACGCGGCGTGGCGCCGGCTCGCCGCCCTCGCCGCGCCGGGCAGCCCCGCCGCGGCGCGGGCCCGGGCGCGTCTCGCGCTGCTGGACCGCTCGCTGGGCTGAGGTACCCGCCCCGACCGGGGCGTGCGCTCGTTCTGACAGGTTGACTGCAACCCTCCTGCAACCCTGGCGCCCGTAGCGTCCTGACCAACCCGGCGCAACGGTGCGCCACGGGCCGTGGACCGCGTCGGCCGGCGGGCAGCCGACACCACGCAGGCCACGCACGGCACGGAGCACTGCAAGGAGGCAGACGCACATGACCGTCTACGCAGCACCCGGTACCCCCGGGGCGATCGCCGAGTACAGGTCCCGCTACGACCACTGGATCGGCGGCGAGTACGTCGCACCGGCGAGCGGCCGGTACTTCGAGAACCCGAGCCCCGTCACGGGCCGCACCTTCACCGAGGTCGCGCGCGGGACGGCCGAGGACATCGACCGCGCCCTGGACGCCGCGCACGGCGCCGCCCGCACCTGGGGAAAGACCACGGCGACCGAGCGCGCCGTGATCCTCAACAAGATCGCCGACCGCATGGAGGCCAACCTCGAGAAGATCGCGGTCGCCGAGACGTGGGAGAACGGCAAGCCCGTGCGCGAGACGCTCGCCGCGGACATCCCGCTCGCGATCGACCACTTCCGCTACTTCGCGGGCGCGATCCGCGCGCAGGAGGGCTCGATCTCCGAGATCGACGAGGACACCATCGCGTACCACTTCCACGAGCCGCTGGGCGTGGTCGGGCAGATCATCCCGTGGAACTTCCCCATCCTCATGGCCGTGTGGAAGCTGGCCCCCGCGCTCGCGGCGGGCAACTGCGTGGTCCTCAAGCCCGCCGAGCAGACGCCCGCGTCGATCCTGTTCCTGATCGACATCATCGGGGACCTGCTGCCCCCGGGCGTCCTCAACGTGGTCAACGGGTTCGGGGTCGAGGCGGGCAAGCCGCTCGCGTCGAGCCCGCGCATCCGCAAGATCGCGTTCACGGGCGAGACCACGACGGGCCGGCTCATCATGCAGTACGCGAGCCAGAACATCATCCCGGTCACGCTCGAGCTGGGCGGCAAGTCGCCCAACCTGTTCTTCGAGGACGTGGCGCGCGAGAAGGACGACTTCTACGACAAGGCCCTCGAGGGGTTCACGATGTTCGCCCTCAACCAGGGCGAGGTGTGCACGTGCCCGTCGCGCGCGCTCATCCAGTCGTCGATCTACGACTCGTTCCTGGGCGACGCGATCGAGCGGACCAAGGCCGTCAAGCAGGGCAACCCCCTGGACACCGAGACCATGATCGGCGCGCAGGCGTCCAACGACCAGCTCGAGAAGATCCTCAGCTACATCGACATCGGCAAGGCCGAGGGGGCCAAGGTCCTCACGGGCGGCACGCGCGCCGAGATGAGCGGCGACCTCGCGGGCGGCTACTACGTGACGCCGACGATCTTCGAGGGCAAGAACTCGATGCGGATCTTCCAGGAGGAGATCTTCGGTCCCGTCGTCGCGGTCACGGACTTCGCCGACTTCGACGACGCGATCACGGTCGCGAACGACACCCTGTACGGCCTGGGCGCGGGCGTGTGGTCGCGCGAGGCCAACATCGCCTACCGGGCGGGCCGCGAGATCCAGGCGGGCCGCGTCTGGACGAACTGCTACCACGCGTACCCCGCGGCGGCGGCGTTCGGCGGGTACAAGGGCTCGGGCGTGGGCCGCGAGAACCACAAGATGATGCTCGACCACTACCAGCAGACCAAGAACCTCCTGGTCAGCTACTCGGCCTCGAAGCTCGGCTTCTTCTAGGCCTGCAGGAGGCGACCGTCGTGTGCGGGGTCCGGGACGTCCCGGGCCCCGCGCACGGCGGCCGCACCGTCCGGACCGTCCGCCACGAGGGGAGAAGGAACCATGCCCGACGACGTCACGCCCGCCCTGCAGGTCACCGCACCGGGGGCGGTGGGCACCGTGCCGGGCGGGGGGGCGGGCGCCGCACCGAGCGAGGGACTGCCTGGGCGCGTGACCCTCACCGAGGGCGCGGCAGAGCTGCTCGCCCGGCTCCGCGTCCAGTACGGCGAGCTCATGTTCCACCAGTCCGGCGGGTGCTGCGACGGGTCGTCGCCCATGTGCTACCCGCAGGGCGAGTTCCTCACGTCGGACGCCGACGTGCACCTGGGCGACCTCACGGTCACGGACTCGTACTCGGCCCTGGCCGAGGTGCCCGACGCCCTGCCGCTCGGGGGACTGTCGGACGACCCTGCGCTCGCGGTACCGCCGGGACCCGTGGACCCGGAGCACGGCGCGACGCCGGCCCGCGGGGCGGCGACCGTGCTGTCGGCCGTGGTCTCGGGTCACGTGCTGTCCGAGCCTGCGGTGGCGCCGGGGCTCGCGGGCGACGGGACGCGGGCCGGTGGCCCGACGTTCACCGTGCCGTTCTGGATGAGCCGCAACCAGTTCGAGTACTGGAAGCACACGCACCTCACGGTCGACGTGGTCCCGGGACGAGGGTCGGGGTTCAGCGTCGAGGCGCCCGAGGGCGTGCGGTTCATCATCCGGTCGAGGCTGTTCTCGGACGAGGAGTCGGAGGCGCTCGCCGGCCAGGTGCTGTGATCCGCCGTCCTGTGACCCGCCGTCCTGGGCCCCGCAGTCGGGTGCCCGCCGGCCCACCCGTGCGGTGCGCGCACGTCGTGCACGTCACACGAGGACGAACGTCACATCCGGCTGCCGAGCACACCTCGTCACCGCGCCCGGCCACCCGCGCCATGGCAGTCTTCCGAGCATGAGTGCTGAACCGCCCGTGGCATCCCCAACCCCCACCCGAGTTCCCGGCAAGGTCGTCCTCGCCTGCCTCGCGGCTGCTCTCGGCGGGCTCCTGTTCGGCTTCGACACGTCGGTCGTCAACTCGGCCGTCGGTGCACTGAGCGAGCACTTCGAGCTGGCCGCGAGCATGCGCGGCATGGTGGCCTCGCTGTCGCTCCTGGGCTGCGCGGTCGGTGCTTGGTTCGCGGGGTCGGTCGCGGAGCGGGTCGGGCGCGTGCGGGTCATGCTCCTCTCGGCGCTGCTGTTCGGCGGCTGTGCGGTGCTCGCGGCGTTCACGCCGTCGGTCGCCCTGCTCCTGCCCGTGCGGTTCGTCGCGGGCATCGGGATCGGTGCGGCCTCGGTCATGGCCTCGGGCTACATCGCGGAGGTCGCCCCGGCGCGAGCCCGTGGACGCCTCGGCGGCCTCCAGCAGCTCTTCATCACGGTCGGGATCTTCGTGGCGCTCGCGGCCGGGCTGGCGATGTCCCGCGCGGCCGGGGGCGCGGCGCACGAGCTGTGGGCGGGCCTGCCGGCCTGGCGGTGGATGTTCCTCGGCGAGCTCGTCCCCGCGGCCCTCTACGCGCTGGCCGCGTTCCGCCTGCCCGAGTCCCCGCGGTACCTGGTCGCGCAGGGGCGTGAGGACGAGGCCAAGCGCGTCCTCCGGCGGTTCACGGGAGTCGACGACCGCGAGGTCGACGAGACCGTGGAAGAGATCCGGACGTCGATCGGCGAGCACGCGACGACGTCGCTGCGCGACCTGCGCGGCCCGGCCCTGGGGCTCAGGCCCATCGTGTGGATCGGGCTGGGCGTCGCGGCACTCATCCAGCTGAGCGGCATCAACGCGGTCTTCGTCTACTCGACGTCGCTGTGGGAGTCGGTGGGCTTCACCGAGGCCCGGGCGCTGACCATGTCGCTCGTGACCGCGGCGGTCAACATCGTCGTGACGGTCGTCGCGATCATGCTCGCCGACCGGTTCGGGCGTCGCCCCATGCTCGCGGCCGGGTCGGTCGGCATGGCGGTCTCGCTCGCGGTCACGGCGTTCGCGTTCGGTCACGCGACGACGTCGGCGGCGGGCGAGCTGGTCTTCCCGCAGGTGTGGGCCATGACCGCGCTCGTGGCGGTGAACCTCATGGTGGTCTCGTTCGGCCTCACGTGGGGGCCGCTCGGCTGGGTCCTGCTGGGCGAGATGTTCCCGAACTCGATCCGTGCGACGGCGCTCGCGGTGGCGACGGCCGTGCAGTGGTTCGTGAACTACGGCGTGACCCGGTCCTTCCCCGTCGTGAGCGAGTCGTGGGGGCTGCCTGCGACGTACGGGACCTTCGCGGCGATCTCGGCGTTCGCGGTGTTCTTCGTGCTGCGCTTCCTGCCCGAGACCAAGGGGCGGACCCTCGAGCAGATGGGCGACGGCGCCCGGGTGGGGTGAAGCCCAGGATCTCACCCTGTGCGGTGCTTCCCCAGGTACCGGCGGGAATCGTAGCGTTGGATCGGAAACCTGGGGAGGGCCGCCGATGTTCACGCAGGTCGTCGTGCACCGCCCCAAGGACGAGTTCCGGGGCGAGACGGTCGCGTTCCTCCAGCGCGTGACCGAGGCCGCCCGGGTGCTCCCGGGGGTCGTCGAGGCCGTGGTGTGGGCCGAGGGCGACGGCGAGCGCGTCGTCCTGACCACCACGTGGGAGTCGCCGGCGACCTTCGCGGCGGGTGAGGACGCGCTGTTCGACCTGCTCCAGAGCGTCCCGTACGACGAGTGGATGCGCGAGCCCCTCGACGTCCTGCTCCTCGACGAGATCCCGCCGCCGGCCGCTTGAGCGCAGGGGGTTCACCCTGGTGGCCTGCGGGCCTACCATTCCGTGCATGACGTCGACGCCCGCCCAGCCCGCCCCGCAGGACCCCGCAGGGATCACCCCGGACACCAAGGACTGGACGTGGGTCCTCGAGCGCCCGTGCCCCGAGTGCGGCTTCGTGTCGTCGGCCGTGGACCCGGACCAGGTCGGGCCTGCGGTCCGGTCGTCGGTCGTGCGCTGGCAGGAGGTCCTGGAGCGCCCCGACGCGGCGCTGCGCCCGGACGAGCACACGTGGTCGCCGCTCGAGTACGCGGCGCACGTGCGCGACGTGTTCGGCATCTTCGACGTGCGGCTCGCCTCGATGGTCGAGGGGGACGACCCGCAGTTCGCGAACTGGGACCAGGACGCGGCAGCGGTCGAGGGCGACTACGCGAGCCAGGACCCGCAGGTGCTCTCGCGCGAGATCGCGTTCGCGGGCGACCGGGTCGCGGGCCGGTTCGACGCCGTCGGGCCCGACGACTGGGAGCGTCCCGGTCGCCGCTCGAACGGCTCGGTCTTCACGGTCCGCACGCTCGGGCAGTACTTCCTGCACGACGTGGTCCACCACCTGCACGACGTGGGTGCGCCGACCGCCTGAGTCCCTTCCGGCCCGGCCCGCCCCGCGAGCCCGACGTCCCGCGCACGACCCACGCCCGTAACCTCCCGGCATTCTTGGCGGTCGTCGACCCGTCTAGCGTCACGTCATGACGCTTCCTCTGACGGGGTCGGTCCCCGAGATGTACAGCAGTGACCATCTGCTCGCGCTGCCGCGCTCGCGCGGCGTGGCGCGTCCGGGGATCGAGGCGCTCGCGCAGGCCTGGTACCCGGAGGCGGGCTGGGTCAGCGAGCCGTCGAGCGGTCCGGCGGAGCGTCCCATGGCGGGTGCCCGCTTCCGCGGGGTGGTGCCCGACGACGTCCGTCGCCCCGGGGTCCTGCGGCTCACCGAGGGCGTGGAGGTCGTGGGGCCGTTCGTGGTCCCGGCTCCGCAGTCGCTCGCGCTGGACCTGGCCTCGTCGGTCGCGGAGCTGTGGGCCGTGCGCGTCGCGCACAGGTCGCGCGACCGGCTCCCGGCCGAGGTCGACGACCGCGACGGCCTGGCACGGGTCTTCGCCGCGGGGCTCCCGGACGACGTGGAGCTGCGGGTGGTCCGGTGGATGGTGGCCGCGGCGCGCAAGGTCGGGGGCACGCTGTTCGTCGACGGCGTCGTGCCGCTCGCGCCCGAGCCGGCGGCCGCGGTCGACCTGACGCTCTACAGCGCGCAGGCCCTGACCCCCGACGCCGCGCTCGGTTCGCTGCAGACCGTCGTGCCGGGCGCACGCGTCGTGGAGGTCGTGGAGCGCCCGGACCGGCTGGTCGACTTCGCGCTCGACGGGGAGACGGCGTACGACGGCGCGCTGCGGGTCGTGGTGCGCAAGGTGGACGTGGTCCCGGCCGTGCTCGGGGCCCTGGACTGGCGCGAGTACGGCCCGTTCGCGTACCGCATGAGCTGGGTGCCGGCGGACTCGTACGAGCTCGAGGTCGAGGAGCCGTCGGGTCTGCACCTCATCGCGCGCTCGCGCATGCGGGCCTCGGTGGCCCGGCTCGCGTCGGTCCTGCAGGGGCGGGCGGCCGGCGTGCTCGTGGACGACGGCGGCTTCGAGGTGACGTCCGCGGAGGTGGACGAACGCATCGCGGCGGTGAGCACGGCCCGCTTCTGGGTGTGACCCGCTCCCAGAGTTGTCCACAGATTCTGTGCACAAGCCTGTGGGTAACTCCGCGAGACCGCGCCTCCGGTTGTGGATGAACCTGTGGTCTCGGCCCGGGCAGAAATACCTCGTGCAGAGGTCTTGCCGCAGGCCCCGGCACAGGACTAGAAACGACAGTGTTGGCTCCGACGGGTACGGACGAGGCAGCCCCGACGACGCTCTCCCGCACGGGAGGACGGACCGGCAAGGACGCTGGAACCACAACCCCGAGGGACCCTGGTCGACCGGAAAACGGTGGGACGTCTCGTGGCCGCAAGGCCCCGAGCTGCGGGTGACGACGCAGGTCTCCAGCGGACCGGAAGACCGATCGTGAGAGACACCTCCCAAGGAGACCGGGACGGACTTCGGTACGTCGCGGGGGAGGCGTCGAGCCGCGACGTCGACGCGGAGCCCGGCCGGCCTACCCCTGCGGCCGACCACACAGGGCACACGGTCATCAGCGAGG
>NZ_JBHXBO010000070.1:0-18975 GCF_042726775.1 Oerskovia sp. NPDC060287 | reverse complement strand
GAGCACGAGGTTGCGGTCGTTCTGGCGCCCAGGACGACCGCAACCTCGTGCTCGGCGGGACGGGCCCCGTCGGGTCCCGTCGAGCCTCGTCGAGCCTCGCGGTCAGCGGGCCGTGAAGAAGGTCGGCTCGCCCCACCCGGTGGTCGCGGTCCAGAGCCCCGGGGCTCCGGCGGGCACCGCGACACACACGTTGCCCTCGGCGACACCACTTGCGTAGAGCTCGCCGACCTCGTCGAGGTCGCCCGGGATGACACCGCAGTAGTCCTCGTAGGTGACCGAGTCGTCGCCGACGAACTTCACCGTGATGTCGAGCCACGGAGTGCCCGAGGTCGCGCCCTGGTAGGTCGCCGTCACGGGGACGATCCAGAACTCGAGCCCGGCCTCGGGCGGAGAGTTGAACTGGTTCTCGGCGCTGATCTCCCCCCAGGCCTCGCGCGGGGTGCCGAGGACGAGGGACCAGTCCTCGTTGCTGACGGTCGTCCCGACAGGGAAGGGGTTGGCACGCGTCCCGCCCGCGGGGGCAGGGGGTGCTTCGGGGGTCGCCTCCGGGGCCGGCTCGGGAGCGGGCGCTTCGACGGCGGGCTGATCCGCGGCGTTCTCGTCCGTGGTGGTGAGGTTGTCCGAGCTCAGCCCGCAGCCCGTCAGGCCGACGGCGAGCCCGAGGGCGACCACGGCGATCGTGAGGCTCCGGCGCGACCGACCGGTGACGGTCGCGTGGGACCCCGTGGTCGGGTCGACGGACAGAGGGGCGGTGTCGATGTTCTTCATGGGATGTCCTTCGTGAGGGCCCGACGGCGGAGACGCCGTCGAGAGGGTGGGCTCGGCCAGGTGCAGCGCGTCAGAAGCGCGGCAGGTTCCTGAGGTGCTGGGTCGTGCGGCCGTCGATCGTCGTGGCGAGCGTGCGACGTCCGTCCGGACCGATCCGGGCGACGACGTCGGCCTGGTGGTGGTTGCGTTCGTCGAACGTGCGGAAGCGCTCGCCGGAGACGATCCGGCGGTGGATGCCGATGACGCTGGTCGTGGTCGTCGGGCCTGTGGTCGTGACCGAGTGGAGGACGGCGACCACGTGCTCGGCCGCTTCTCCGCCCGGGGACGTGCCGGCGGTGTCGGTGTCGCGTGGCAGGGTGCGGATCGCGCGGATGAACGGCATGAGCGTCAGAAGCGCGGGAGGTTGAGCAGGTTGTTCGTTTCGCGGCCGTCAGCGACCGTGGCGACGTAGCGGGTCCCGGAGGGGGACGTCCGAGCGACCACGTCCGCCTGGGTTCCCTGAGGGCTCAGCGAGCGGAAGGCGTGACCTGAGGTGATCCACGTGTGGACCTGGTCGCGCGTGGCACGGGAGAGCTGGCCGGTGGTCGTCGTGGACCAGCCCAGCTCGGTGATGTGCTGGCTCGAGGTGCCCGGGTGAGCGACGCGGACGGAGCGGAGGTAGTTCATGGCTGGTCCTCTCGGGGACGGTCGGCCGGCTCGTGCGGGACGGTCGGGGAGGCCGGCGGCGTCAGCGAGACGCAGCGCGGACACAGCCCGCGGCCGTCGAGGATGCGGTAGACGTGTCCGCAACGGCACCTGACGTGGCTCATGCGTGCCCTCCCTTCCCGGCTCGTGGCCGGAGCGGTGATCACGGAGGTGATCGACTGAGACGAGCCTGGTCGAGCCGACGAGGAAGAGCCATCGCCGAACTGATAACCCGGCTTATCGCGTCGTGCGGCAGAGGGGAGTCGGGAAGGCGCTACTGTCCTTCCAGCGAGCTCGCCCGACGAGCTCGCTCACCTACCGGTTCTGATGAAGGGAGCTGCTGTGCCGTCGGTGCTCGACTCGCTCACGCTGTCGCTGCCGGACATCGCCGAGCTGGCGCACGTGCAGCGCCCCGTGGTCTCCATGTGGCGCCGGCGGTACGCGACGGCGGTCTCGCCGTTCCCGGAGGCGGTCGCTACCCGTCGGGACCAGCAGCGGTTCCGGGCCTCCGAGGTGACGGCGTGGATCGAGCGCAGCGGACTCGGCCGAAACCCCTCGTTCGCGGCCGACGTCGCGATGAGGGCCGCGCTGGACGAGGTCCCCGGCCTCGACGCGGACGTGGCGCTCGACGGCCTCACGTCGCTGCTCTACCTCAAGGCGCAGACGGGTGAGCTCCTCGGTGCGCTCGGTCGTGCAGAGGTGCTCGACCTCGCCGACGAGGTGGACCCCGACGACCACCTGGTCTACTCGGAGATCGAGGCGCTGGGCGACCGGCTGGGCGACCTGTGCGAGCTGGCCGACACGGCTGCCGACGCCGCCTACACACCGGCGGGCGCACTGGAGGCCGTCCTGCTCGACCGGCACCGGGCCGGACGCAGGACGCTCACCGAGTCGGCAGCATCCGAGGGAGCCCTCGACGTCGTGGGCAGGATCGTCCTGGCGCTCACGTCCGGACGCGGGCCGCTCACGCTCGCCAACCCGCATGCCGACTGCGGCGACCTGCTGGTGGCAGCAGTCCGGGCAGGGAGCGACGCGAACGGTGACCACGACGCCCCGGCCTGCGCCGTGCCCGACGTGCGCACGGATCCCGCGACCCGGCTCGCGCGCAGGCGCCTGGGTGTCCTCGGCGTCCGTGTGCTGGACCTCGACGCCGACGACGCCGTGGGCCACGCCGTCTCGCCCGGCGCGACGATCGTGGCGCAGCTCCCTCCCGTCGGCAGCCCCCCGTGGTCCGACGACGACGTCCTGCGTGCGGTCGAGACCCTCGCCGTGCAGCGCGAGCCCGGCCGGTTCGCAGTCGTGCTGGGGCCCGCGGGCGCGCTCGTGGGAGCGGTCGACGGCGAGGCGGAGAAGCTCCGGTCCAGCCTGCTGCGCAACGACCAGGTGCGGAGCGTCGTCGAGCTCCCTGCGGGGCTCCTCCCCGGGCGTTCGCGCGAGCGCCTCGCGATCTGGGTCCTGGGCGACCCGCCCGCCGACGTCGGGCTCGCCGAGCAGTGGACGACCGTCTCGGACCTCGCGGGCGAGCGCGTCACCGGGGGAGCGCTCGACGAGGGCGTGATCGACGACCTCGTGACCGACGTCGTCGCCGCTCAAGGGACTCGCAGGGACGTCCAGGGGCACGCCTTCCGCTTCACGCGTTTCGCCTACACGTCCTCGCTCGTCGCCTCACGGAGCGACCTCTCGGTGGACTTCCGTCGGCTCCGGGTGGGCCGGCGCGACGACGGCGGCCGTGCGGCCGTGCGTGCGCACGAGCTCGCCACGGGGCTCGGGCTCGCAGGGGCCGAGTCCGTCGTCCCCGGCCCGGGGCGAGATCCGCGCCGCGAGACGCTCCGGTCGGTCGAGGCCCGCGGGGGTGTGCGCAGGATCTCCGGGAACCGGCTGGACCCGAGTGCCATCGGTGCGGTCGGCGAGGTGCCGGTCGTCGGTCCTGCCGAGCTGACCGGTGACGTGTTCCTCGGCGAGCGGCGCATGGACCGGCTCACGTTCTCCGCGCTCCCCGCCGCCCGGTACACCGAGCCTGGCGACGTGATCTTCTGCACCGCGCCCTACCCGGCCGCGGTGGTCGACCACGTCGGACTGTCCGTGGTGGAGTTCCCGGCGCAGGTGCTGCGCATCGACCGGGCGCGAGCCCCTGGCCTCCTCCCGCACGTCCTCGCCGAGGACATCTCGTCCCAGCGTGCGACCGCCAAGCGGTGGCGCACGTGGGAGGTGCGCGAGGTTCCCGAGGACCAGGTGAGCGCTCTCGAAGAGCTGCTCGCCGCCGTCGGGCAGCGCGAAACCCTGGTGCTCGACGAGGCCCGACGCCTCGCCGAGCTCCGCACGACCCTGACCCGGGGCGTCGCCGACGCCCTCATCCAGCTCCGAACGGTGGACAATGCCTGACGACGCCCCGACCCTGTTCGACGTCCCCACGACCCCGAAGAAAGCAGGACCAGTGCCTCCCCGCACCAAGGCAGCAGCCACGAGCAAGGCGGCTCCCTCAGCTCCTTCGTCAATGAAGGAGCTCAAGGACACGCTGTGGAAGGCCGCGGACAAGCTCCGCGGCTCCATGGACGCCTCGCAGTACAAGGACGTGATCCTGGGGCTCGTGTTCCTCAAGTACGTCTCGGACGCGTTCGAGGAGCGTCGCGGCGAGATCCTCGCGGAGCTGGCCGCCGACGGCCTGAGCGAGGAGCAGAGCCAGCAGTTCCTCGAGGACATCGACGAGTACACGAGCCGCGGCGTCTTCTGGATCCCCCTCCAGGCGCGCTGGGGCTATCTCGCGGAGAACGCGAAGGGCCGGCCGGCGGCCATGGGCGAGCCGTTCGCGCCGATCGGGCAGCTGATCGACGATGCCATGGACCACATCATGGGGTCGAACCCGTCGCTCGCGGCCACGCTGCCGCGCATCTTCAACCGTGACAACGTGGACCAGCGACGCCTGGGCGAGCTGCTCGACCTGTTCAACTCGACGCGCTTCACGGGCGAGGGCGCGTCCAAGGCGCGCGACCTGCTGGGCGAGGTGTACGAGTACTTCCTGGAGAAGTTCGCGCGTGCCGAGGGCAAGCGCGGCGGCGAGTTCTACACGCCCGCCGGCGTGGTGCGGGTCCTCGTAGAGGTCCTCGAGCCGTACAGCGGGCGCGTGTACGACCCGGCGTGCGGGTCGGGCGGCATGTTCGTGCAGGCCGAGAAGTTCATCGAGAAGCACGGCGGCAGCCCGCAGGAGATCTCGGTCTACGGCCAGGAGCTCAACGAGCGCACGTGGCGCCTCGCGAAGATGAACCTCGCGATCCACGGCCTCACGGGCAACCTGGGGCCCCGCTGGGGGGACACGTTCGCGCGCGACCAGCACGCGGACACCCAGATGGACTACGTCATGTCCAACCCGCCGTTCAACATCAAGGACTGGTCGCGTTCGGAGTCGGACCCGCGCTGGCGCTTCGGGGTGCCGCCCGTGGGCAATGCGAACTACGCGTGGATCCAGCACATCCTCTCCAAGCTGACGCCCACCGGGTCTGCGGCCGTGGTCATGGCCAACGGGTCCATGTCGTCCAACTCGGGCGGCGAGGGCGAGATCCGCGCGCAGATCGTCGAGGCCGACCTCGTGAGCTGCATGGTCGCGCTGCCGACCCAGCTCTTCCGCTCCACGGGCATCCCCGTGTGCGTCTGGTTCTTCGCCAAGGACAAGACGGCGGGCGCTCGCGGTTCTGTGGATCGCACCGGGCAGGTGCTGTTCATCGACGCCCGCAACCTCGGGTACATGGTCGACCGAGCCGAGCGCGCGCTGTCCGACGAGGACATCGCCAAGATCGCGGGAACCTACCACGCGTGGCGCGGCACCCCCTCTGCGGTTGCCGCGGGCCTGCAGTACGACGACGAGCTCGGCTTCTCGAAGTCCGTCACCCTCGCGGAGATCAAGGAAGCGGGCTACGCGCTCACGCCCGGACGCTACGTCGGTGCCGCCGAGGTCGAGGATGACGGCGAGCCCATCGAGGACAAGATCGCGCGGCTGACTTCTGAGCTCTTTGCTCAGTTCGAGGAGTCGGCACGGCTCGAGGCCGTGGTGCGGGAGCAGCTGGGGAGGGTTCTGTGATCCCGGAGGGGTGGCGCGATGTACCGCTTGGCGATTTGTTTGACGTCAAGCATGGATTCGCTTTTCCGGGTGAATTCTTCACGGATGTCCCGGCGTACCCCACCTTGCTAACTCCAGGGAACTTTGCGATTGGAGGGGGGTTCAAAGCGGGCAAAGCGAGGACGTTTTCGGGAGACGTGTCAGCGGAATATATACTTCGACCTGGTTCGCTAGTATTGACGATGACTGATCTCAGTCGTGACGTAGACACCCTTGGATTGCCCGCTCTGGTGCCGGACGGACCGGTTTATCTGCACAATCAACGGATCGGTCTTGTGGTCCCACGATCTGATCAGGTATGGGTTCGCTTCTTGAACTACCTGTTGCGAACGAAGGGGTACCGGTCGCATGTAGTTGCGACGGCGACCGGAAGCACGGTTCGTCACACGAGCCCCTCGCGCATCAAGTCGTATCGGGCACGTGTTCCGGGTTTTGATCTGCAGCGTGCGATCGCCGAGGTGCTGGGGGCTCTCGACGACAAGATCGCGGCCAACACCAAGCTTGCCTCCACGGCCGAGGACCTTGCGCGGACACTCGCTTCGGCTGTGCCTGCCACGGTCCCGCTCGGTGAGATCGTTGAGCACATCAAGACCACGGTGAACCCTGAAGGGCTTGCGGACGACAGCGTGGCTCACTTCAGTCTTCCGGCCTTCGATGCGGGGATCGAGCCCGAGGTCGTCGGTCCGCAGGAGATCAAGAGCAACAAGTTCCTCGTTCGGGAACCGAGCGTGCTCGTGTCGAAGCTGAACCCACGGTTTCCCCGTGTCTGGAACGTCCGGTCCGTTCCGTCGTTGACTTCCCTAGCTTCGACGGAGTTCGTCACCCTTCGGCCGAGGTTCTCGTCGACGACGGTGCTCTGGGCGCTGACGTCGCAGCCTGCTTTCGGATCGGCTCTCGAGGCGATGGTTGCCGGAACCTCTGGGAGCCATCAGCGCGTCAAGCCAGCTGAGATGCTGTCGACGCTCGTCCCAGACCCTCGGACCATGAGCGACGTGCTGGTTGGGCAGATCGATGGACTCGGCTTGCGGGCGATCTCGAGCCGTGACGAGAACCGCACCCTCGCCGCCACCCGCGACACCCTGCTCCCGCAGCTCATGTCCGGAAAACTCCGCGTCAGGGATGCCGAGCGCATCGCTTCCGAGGTCGCCTGACCGCACGCTGCTATGACCGGGGGATCCGTGTGGAGCGGGATGCGGCTATCCGGGGTTTGTGTGCCCGAAGAACCCCGCAAGGGCGCAACTCGCACGTCCATGATTTATGTTCGTGATGGAACGTTGGGAGATGTTTGATGGCTTCGATACGTGACCTGCTCGAACCTGGCGTGCTGACGGGTCTCGGGATCCCCTCGACCGAGACGCCGGCTGAGACGAGTGCTGCCGCTGGCGCCATTCCTGCACTCGTCGACTTGGCGCCAGTGCCAGTGCCAGCGCCAGCGCGAGCGCCAGCGGCGGTCGTGCGAGCGCAGGAAGTTACCACGAGATCTCGCCGCGTCGACGCCGCAACGGCGCCCATCCAGCCGTCGCAGCGGGCGAGGAAGACCGGGCCGCCCCTCTTGTCCTCGATCGGACCCATGCCGGGGACCTCGAACCCGACGAAGAACAGCTCCTGGGTGGACAAGGTGGCTGATGTGCACATGAAGCGGATGCGAGAGATTCATGGGCCGAAGACGGGTGTCATGTTCGACGAACCATTCGCCACGGCGATGTGGCGACTGTGGGAGCAGGGAATGACGCGCGATGCTGCTCGGGGACTTGCACGGGTAGTGCGTGGACTTCGTCGGGGGAACCGCCCTCTGGAAGCCGAGGTGAAGCACTCCGTCCATCAGGTGGCACGCCTCGCGAGGGATGGGCGCGTCTCGCGCAACGACCAGGCACGTTTCGCGACCGCACTCACGACGCTCGTCGTTCGTGAGGTCGAGTCTGCGGACCGCAAGGCTGAGGCACGACGTGTGCGCAAGGCGCAGCCCAAGGTGGCGGTCGCCGCGTGGCAGCGCGAGCGACTGCGTGCCATGGCAGCAGCCCAGGAACGTCGGCGCGAGGTCGAGATTTCGAGGGCGAGCACAACCCAGCAGCCGGTGCCCGCACCGCTGTCGCGTCGGCAGGTTCAGGAGTGGACACGCGCCGAGGCGGAGGCCAGGGTCAGGTTGGCTGCGCGTCGAGCGCGTGACGAGGAAGCCGAACGTCTGCGCGAGGAATCTCGCAGGGGCGCCGCGGAGGAGTTTCGCGCACGCAACCCGCGCCCTGTCTCCCGGCACCACTGAACAGGGTGGATCCGTTCGTCACAGTGGGCTCCTCTGCCTCCTGCTACGTGCAGTAGTGCGGGCTCTCTCCGCAGACGACTCCCTGAGCGATATTCGCGAAGAACGCAACGAGGGCGACGACGCCGAGGATCATCGCGACGATCGCGCACAGGAGGAGGATCGCGCCCACCACGATCGCCACGATCGAACCCGTGCTCAGCTTCCGGGGGCTTGGAGACGGCGCGGTCTGGACGGCCTGTGAGTGCTGGGTCCACTGCTGCCCGTCGAACCAGCGCACCAGCCGCGGGTCGTACGGGTCGGGGTACCAGCCGGGCTGGTGGGTCACGGTGTTCTCCTCGGCTGTGATGGCGACTTCCGTGCTCAGGTGCTCGGCGTCGACGGCTGGGATGCGGCTCGCCGGGCACCGCCGACTGTCACCTGCAGACGCTACCGGCCATCGCGATCTATCTGATCATCCCCTTATCGCAGCACTCGTCGCGCCCCACCCCTGCGCCGCAGAGACTGAGCACGGGGGCGATCCCCTGAACCCCGTTCCACCCTGATCCCAGGAGAAGCCATGACTGACCAGCCCACCCCGCCCGTCCCGGACAGCGGCGAACCCGCTGCCGACGTTCCGCCGCCCCCGTCGCCAACCGACGCCCAGGTCTGGGCGGCGTCGACGGGAGAGGGGAGCCCCGCCGTCGGGCCGGGGAAGCGACCCGCATGGGTGCTGCCCGTCGTGACGGGAGTGATTGGACTCGTCGTCGGTGCCGGCGGCATGGCCGCGATCGGCGCGGGGCAGGATGCGGCGGCGAGGACGGCTCAGAGCGCGGTGCTCACGGACGCTGTCGAGACCTGCGACCTCGCAGGCGATCCGTGGTTCGTCGTGGCCGACGAAGGATCCACCCTGACGTTCGACAACAAGGGGGAGGACCAGCTCACCGGCGGCGCGCTCGAGGATCTCGTCTGTGTGCTCGACGCGCTCGAGGCGCCGTCCAGCGTGCTGTCCCACATGGGGCAGACGACGTCCATGGACGGGCGCCAGGAGGAGAGCTGGGACGGCATCACGGTCGCCTGGTCATATCACCCGGACCGGGGGATGGACGGGGTCGTGACGGTGGAGGGGGCGGAGTGATGAGCGACCGGTCGAGCAGGAACAGATCCACGAGCGCGACCACGAGCAAGGCCCAGCGCAAGGCGGACGCCGAGCGGGCAGAGCGCGAGGAGATGTTCTCCTTCGCCCCCGAGATCCTGGGTACGGCGGCGCCGCTGCCACGGAAGGTGGACGGCAGTGAGCAAGTCGAGCCGGCGAGAGCCACCCGAAGGCCAGCCCCGCGGGGCACACGCCGATAACCCCCATATCACTTCACCCACCGCGCCCCGCCACGAGACCACCAAGAATGAGTCATGGCGCCGATAGGCTCCGGACCAGCACCCCAGCACCCCAGCACCGCAGCGCAGCAGTCGCCGCACCGACATCACGGAGGATCCATGAAGCTCACCGAGGACGCCTGGGAACACCTGGCCCTCGACGACCTGGGCGAGCTCTTCTGGACCGTGAAGCACGGCAAGGAGATCGCGCCCGGGGCGAGCGCCGCCGTCGGGCCGGACGGGCACCCCGTCCCCGAGCGCGAGTCGTGGGACGAGCTCCTCATCCCCACCCGCCTGCGCACCGCGCTGCGCGCTCTCAACCCGGACGTGCCGCGCGAGTACCTCGACCAGGCGCTCGCCGCGATCGTCGCCCCGACGTCGAACGACGCGATCGCCGAGAACAAGCGAGTCCACGACTTCCTGACCGACGGGTTCCGTGGCATCAGCTACATCGACGCCGAGGGCATCGAGCAGAACCCGACCATCCGCCTCGTGAGCAGCGAACCGTCGGAGAACGACTGGCTCGCGGCGAACCAGGTCACGGTCGTGCGCGGCGACGTCGAACGGCGCTTCGACGTGGTCCTGTACCTCAACGGGATGCCCGTCAGCGTGATCGAGCTCAAGAACGCGGGCACCAGGGCAGCCGACCTCGCCGCGGCCCACGCCCAGGTCGCGACCTACGTCCGTGAGCTGCCGCTGGTCTTCCGTTTCGTCGTGCTGACCGTCCTCTCCGACGGCATCACCGCGCGCTACGGCACGCCCTTCACGCCGTTCAACCACTTCTCGCCGTGGAACGTCGACGACGACGGCCGCCCCGTCGGGCCGTCCGGCCGCCCGGACGGCGAGCAGGGGCCCGACGGCGACACGCCCGCCGAGGACGAACCCGTCACCGCGCTGCGGCTCGCCCTCTACGGGTTGTTCGACCAGCTTCGCTTCCTTCAGCTGCTGCACGGATACGTCGCGTTCGACGAGGGGAGCGAAGGGCTCAGCAAGCGTGTCGCCAAGCCTCACCAGTACTTCGCAGTCTCCAAGGCGATCGAGAAGACCATCACCGCGGTCGCGTCCGACGGAAAGGCGGGCGTCGTCTGGCACACCCAGGGCTCGGGCAAGTCCATGGAGATGGAGCTCTACACCAACCAGGTAATGCGTCACCCTCGACTGCGCAACCCCACGGTCGTCGTCGTGACCGACCGCACCGAGCTCGACGGCCAGCTCTACGAGACCTTCCGGCGCAGCCAGCTGCTGCCTGAGGAACCCCGCCAGATCCGCCGTCGCGAGGAGCTGCGGACCGAGCTCGCCGGCCGGGTGACCGGCGGCATCTACTTCACGACCCTGCAGAAGTTCGGGCTCTCGCCCGCCGAGAAGCAGGCTGGCACCAAGCACCCTCTGCTGTCCGACCGGCGCAACATCGTCGTCGTCGTCGACGAGGCCCACCGCAGCCACTACGACGACCTCGACGGCTACGCCTGGCACCTCAAGAGCGCCCTCCCGCACGCGACGCTCATCGCGTTCACCGGGACACCCATCAGCACCGCCGAACGTGACACGCGCGCGGTGTTCGGCGAGGACATCGACGTCTACGACCTCTCCCGCGCCGTGCACGACGGCGCCACGGTCCCCGTGTACTTCGACTCCCGTCTCGTGAAGGTCGACTTCGTCGACGGCGCCGACGAGTCCACGATCGACGCGGCCGCCGACGAGATGACCACGGGGCTCGACGACGCCGAGCGCCGCCGCATCGAGTCGAGCGTCGCGGTCGTCAACGCGATCTACGGTGCCCCGGCCCGACTGGAGGCGCTCGCGGCCGACCTCGTCGCGCACTGGGAAGGGCGCCGGGCCGCGATGTTCGAGTCGCTCGGCCGCGCCGGTCACGAACGCACCCCGGGCAAGGCGCTGGTCGTCGGCGCGACCCGCGAGATCTGTGCACGGCTCTACAGCGAGATCGTCGCCCTGCGCCCCGACTGGCACTCCGACGACCTGGCCACCGGAAAGATCAAGGTCGTCTACTCGGGGACGCCGTCGGATCCCGCGCCCATCAGCGATCACGTGCGGCGCGACAGCGAGAACGCGGCCATCAAGCAGCGGCTCAAAGACCCCGACGACGAGCTCGAGATCGTGATCGTCAAGGACATGATGCTCACAGGGTTCGACTCCCCGCCCCTGCACACCCTCTACCTCGACCGGCCCATCAAGGGCGCTCTGCTCATGCAGACGCTCGCCCGCGTCAACCGCACGTTCCGCGGCAAGACCGCAGGCCTGCTGGTCGCCTACGCCCCCGTCGCAGAGAACCTCGCCGCCGCGCTGCGCGAGTACTCGCCCCAGGACCAGAAGACCCGACCCCTCGGACGCCAGGTCGAGGAAGCCGTCGCGCTGGCCGAGCTGCTCGTGACCCAGGTGCGTGCGACGCTCTCCGGGTTCGACTGGCGCGCACGGCTCGCCGTGGACGACAAGCGCGCGTACGTCCTGGCCGTCCACGCGACCGTGAACCACCTGCGCGACCCGGGCACGGTCGGCAACCGGCCGCAGGACGTCGAGGACGGCAGCGACACGCTCGGCGCGACCTTCCGCCGTCAGGCGGGTCAGCTGCACAGGGCCTGGGCCCTCGCCGGGGGAGCGGACCATCTCACCGACATCGCCGACGACGTGCGGTTCTTCGAAGAGGTGCGCGTCTGGATGGGGAAGTTCGACGCCGAGGACCGCCAGGCGCGGGGCGAGGCGATCCCCGACGACGTCCAGCGCATGCTGAACCAGCTCGTCGCCGAGAGCGTCGACTCGGGCGAGGTGCTCGACATCTACCAGGCGGCCGGCATGGAGTCGCCGCGCATCGACGAGATCGACACGTCCTTCCTCGCGACGGCCACGCACGCCGAGAACCCGCACCTCGCGATCGAGGCGCTCCGCAAGGTGATCCAGGAGGAGTCGCGCGCCGCGACCCGCAACAACCTGGTGCGCCAGCGCGCGTTCTCCGACCGGCTCAACGAGCTCATGACGCGGTACACCAACTCCAACCTCACGTCCGCCGAGGTGATCGCAGCACTCATCGAGATGGCGCACGAGGTCTCGGCCGAAGGTGACCGCGGTGCCCGGTTCTCCCCGCCCCTCACGAGCGACGAGCTCGCGTTCTACGACGCGGTCCGGGCCAACGAGTCGGCCGTCGAGGTCCAGGGGGACGGGGTCCTCGCCGACATCGCCCGCGAGCTCCTCACAGTCCTGCGGCGCGACGTGCGCACCGACTGGACCGTGCGCGAGGACGTGCGCGCCAAGCTGCGCTCCTCGATCAAGCGGCTCCTCGTCAAGCACGGCTACCCGCCGGACAAGCAGCCCGGAGCGATCAAGCTCGTCATGGAACAGATGGAGTCGATGGCCCCGCGCTACGCGGAGCGCGAGGAGGGGGCGGCGTGATCGAGCTCGTGTCGGAGAAGGTCTGGGAGTCGCTGCGCACGGTGACGTGGCCCGGGCCGGTGCGTGCCGCGATCGCCTACGTGGGACGTGAGGCCCCGGAGCTGCTACCTCTGGGCGCGGGGGACACGCTGGTGTTCGACGGGTCCGACGAGTCGCTCGCCGGTGGCACCACGAACCCCGCTGCGCTCCAGGTGCTGTTCGACCGTGGCGTGGTCCTGGTGTCGGTCGCCCGGCTGCACGCCAAGGTGATCGTCGCCGGCGCGGACGGAAGCGGTGAGCGCAAGACCCTCGTCGGATCGGCCAACGCCTCCGAGCGCTCGCGCACGTCGCTGCGTGAGGCGGCGCTCCTGACCGACGACGTCGAGGTCGCCGCGCGGGCGGACCTCCAAATCGATGAGTGGTCCGGGGACCCTGACGCGGAATGGGTGGACCAGGAGTGGATCGACCGAGCAACCACGATCTACCGGCCGCGACGGGTCCCCGTCACTCCCCGTCGCTCACGCAAGCGGCGCGAGCATGGGCGACTGTGGGTCGGGCGGTGGATGGTCGACGAGGACCCCGCATCGCTGGAGGTCGAACGCGCGCTCGGGCACTACATGGAGCGCTTCAGCGGGCTCGATGTCTGGAGCTATCGACTTCTCGACGAGGTCCGAGACATCAGGCCGCAGGACGAGCTGATGCTCTACGCCGTCACAGATCGTCAGGACGTGCCGCACGGAAACCGCCGATCCTGGCCGCTGTCCAGGGTGGTTCGTGTCGTCGCCGAGCCGGGCGCTCCGTCTCGGGTGGCAATCTGTGTCAGTCCGCTTCAGGGAACCGTCATGACGTACTCCGAGTTGCGACAGCTGGTGAGCGACGACGACGGCGGTGTCGACATGAACCGCCCTCTGCCGGGGCACCTGGCGAGCGTCGTCCGACGAGCGCTCGACGACCGCACGCCCGGTGAGGAACGACTCGCGACGGAACATCAGCTGCGGGAGCGACCGATCGGTTGTCCTCGATGCGAGACGAGACTGCGCGTCGTCCTTCGAGGACTGCCGGCAGGTCCTCCGGATCCCGACGTCTACGTGTTGGGTGGTTGCTTGATCGGGCCGGGCCCGATGCCCACGCACGTCTGCCCAGCGTGCGGCTGGGAAGGTCGGCGCCGCGACTGGGAGCCAGAGCAGGTGCGCCAGGTCGAGTCGCTCGACGACCTGTTCGCTGTGCTCGGAGCGACCGACCTGGCGTCGGCGACGGACGCGATCATCGACGAGCTCGACCACGACCCGGTCGGTCTCGACCTGCACAAGGACGCCGACGGGAACGAGATGGGGGTCGAGGCGATTCTCGGTACGACGGGCGTCCTGCTCGAGCTCCCCTTCAGCATGGTCGAGTTCTGGGACACCTGGGACGGGCTGCGCGACGCGTGGCAGCTCCAGGAGGACGACGAGGTCGAAGAAGCCTGAGGCAGCAGAGCGCGCACCCCCGAGATCACCGGATCGCGGGGGTGCGCGCCGTCGTCGGGCCGCATACCTCCTGGCGCCGGGCGTCAGCCGCCGAGCCCCAGCGCAGCCACGACCTCTTGCTCTCCCACGGCCTCGGGCACGACGATCGCGTCCCGCAGCGTCGACTTCTGCTGCAGCAACCGGTCGAGGTTGAGGTCGAACGACGTCGTGTCCGGGTGGAGGGCCATCGGGAGGTAGACGTGGACGGGCCGCGTCTGACCGATCCGGTAGATGCGGTCCGTGGCCTGCGCCTCCTTGGCAGGGTTCCAGTGCCGTTCCAGGTGGATCGCATGGTTGGCCCCGACGATCGTCAGCCCCACCCCGACCGCGAGCGGCGACATGATGATGACGTTGAAGCCCGGCGCTCGCTCGAACTCCCCGATGATCCCCTTGCGCGTCGCGCCCGAACCCACCGCGGCGGTGTCGCCGTTGACGACACGAACCCGCAGCCGGTAGCGCTCCTGCAACCACAGGGCCAGCCGAGCCTGGACCTTCTTGTTGATGACGAACACGATGACCTTCTCGTCCACCGCCCGCACCTCGTCGATGACCCGGACCGCCGCGACCATGCGCGCGGACAGGTCGAGGTCTGCGGGATCGCTCGACAGAGGCGCGTCCCCCGACGCCGACGGGTGGAGGCTCACACCACGCAGAGCCTGGACGGTCGCGAGCGCCGCCCCCCGGACCCCCGGGCCGTTGCGCCGGTAGCCCTCGAGCACCGCGTCGTACGCGTCGCGCTGAGGCACGGGCATCACGACGCCGAGATCTGGGCGGGCGACCTGCGCGGGCCCGCCTTCAGGGCCGTAGACGGTCTTGGGAGGGAGGTCCCTGAGGTGGTCCTCCTTGATCCGTCGCAGCATGAACGGGCCCACGAGCTCACGCAGCTCCTGCCCGATCCGGGACTTCTCCTCGCTCGGAGCCTTTTCGATCCGCGAGACCCACTGCGTGCGGAACTCGGCCCAGGAGCCCAGGAGTCCCGGCTGGGCGGCGTCCATGAGGCACCAGAAGTCGAGCATCTTGTTCTCGACCGGGGTTCCCGTGGCCAGCAGCATGAACCGCGCCTTGAGCGCCTTGGCGGCCCGGGTGCGCAGGGCGTCGGGGTTCTTGATGGTCTGGGCCTCGTCGAACACGACCGCACCCCAGTCGACCTGCGCCAGCGAGAGCTGGTACGAGGCGAGCGTCTCGTACGTCACGAGAACCAGCCGGCCCGGCATGTCGAGCCGACTCCTGCCGTGCTCCGGACCGATCTTCAGCGAGAAGCGGATCGCGTCGGCACGCAGCATGCCCTGGTCGTCGAGGTTCACGACGCTCGCCGTGGTCTCCTTGCCCCGCCCCAGCTCCTGGAAGGCTGTGATGCCCTTGCCCTGGAGCACCACGACGTCCTCGAACGGGTTCGTCGCGAAGGTCGCGTCGATCTCCGCCTGCCAGTTCTCGATCAGCGAGACCGGGAGGACCGCGAGCGTCGGGCGTACCGTCCCCCCACGTGCGCGCTGTGCCTCGAGGAACTCGCGCAGCGCGACCAGCGTCATGTAGGTCTTGCCGAGGCCCATGTCGTCCGCGAGGATCGCGCCCTGGACGCGCGAGGGGTCGCCGTCGGGCTTGAGGAGAGACGCGGTCATGAGCCGCACCATCCACTCGATGCCCTCGCGCTGGTGCGGGTACGGCGAGCGCAGGAGGCTCGCGTAGTCGACCGGGCGAGCAGAAGGTGTGCTCGACGCGGAGGCCCGGAGCGCTTCGCCCACGTCCTGGGCGTCCGCGACGTGCACACCGACCTGAACCGTCCGAGGGGTCGCCGGGTCCGACGGATCGGTCGGGTCGTCGTCGCCGGGTTCAGGCAGGAGAGTCTCGTCGAGGAGGCGATCACGCGCCGTGGCGAGCTCGCTGTCGACCGTGGACCTGTCGCTGATGTCGACCAGCTGGTCACCGACCGCGATGACGGATCGACCCTGGTCCTGCGCGGCGCGCACGTCCTGCTCGACCGTGTCCAGCTGAGGGAGGGTGGCGATGAGCCCTGCGAGGATGCTGGCCGGCTGCACGCCGTCCGAGTCCCCGAACCACGAGATGCCCGACTCGCTCGCGTCGGCGAAGGTCTGCGGGACGATGATGCCCACGCCCGCGACGCGGACCCCGAAGTTCAGCTCGACGTCGACGAGCTCGTGGTCGAAGAACTGCCCTGGCGCAGTGAGGAAGTCCCGTGCCCTCTCTGCCGGGATGCGGGGCGTGGCCAGCACGTCCCGTACGCCTGCGAGGCGCTGCTCGTCGAGGAGGACGAGGTGCTCGTCGACGCGCAGGACGCCGGCCTGCCGGTCGCCCTCGATCTGGTGCCACCTGCTCGCCAACCGATCCGGGTCGACGTCGGGCCCCAGGTCGGGAGAGACGTGCAACGAGCCGTCGGGCTGCTCGTCGACCAGGAGACCGACCCGGTCCGGGACCGTGGTGGACCAGCTCGTGAGGTGCCCCAGGGGGAGCGGGAAGGGCTCGTCGCGGTCCGGGTCGTCGGGCAGGGGGATCCTGGCGGCCTGGAGCTCGGCGACGAGTCGCACGTTGTTCGTCTCGGTGCGGTCCTCGAAGGCCAGCGCCTCGTGGTGCTCGACGGCGCAGATCACCTTGAGCGCACGTGGCGAGAGCCGGTAGTGGGTCGCCGTGCCGATCGTCAGGACGGGACCGTTCCGGCGGCACGGCTCCAGGTGGCTCCCGATGCGGGCCCTGAGCGTGACGGAGAACGTGCGGGACGTCGTGTTTCCCCGGACCTCCGGTTCGAGCGTGCCGGGAAGGCGCCGGGGGAGACCGAGGACCTCGGCCTCGTCGTCGCCCAGACGGGCCACGTCCGCCGAGCGCATCGCGAAGCCGTTGGGCAGGAGGTAGGCCGCACCCTGCTCGGCGAGCATCTCGAGGACCAGGTGCTGCTCCTGGGCCGACCGCTGCCCTTCGCCTCGGTGCAGGAGCGCGAGGTCCTCGGGCGTCGTGACGAAGTTGGCGCCGTCGGAGTCGTACGACACCGCGAACAGCCGCATGGGCGACTCGGTGTCATCAGGGCGCATGCGCCGGGCTCGCAGGAGGTCACGCAGGCCCATGTCAGCTCCTCAGCGGGGTGCGGTGGTGGATCGGGAGGCCGAAACGGTGCTTGAGCGTCGAGTAGTCCTCGGGGGTGAGCACACGTTGTGGGTCCACCGGCGCACCGAGAGTCTCGATCAGGAAGTTCAGCGCATGGTTCTGCCATGTCGTGGCAGCGTGGGTGATACCCACGTGGGCCCGCCTGCCAGCAGGATGCGCCTGTGCGTGAGCCGCGGGGACGTCCTTGATGAGCTGGTCCGGGGTGAAGACCCGATGGGAGTAGTCGAAGAGCGGCGCAGTGGGGCGGCCCGCGTAGATCCAGAACTTGAAGCTGTGGGACCCCTCGACGACGTGGAAGTCTCCGCAGTCCAGGATGACGATCGCGGTGTCGGCGCGTTGCGTGAGGCTCGCGGCGTTGATGTGCCGGCGTCCCATCTGCCGTTGGACCGACGTCCGAGCGCCGGACCCCAGGACGACCCGGGACTCACGCACCAGACCGCTCTCGTAGAGCCCCCACAGGAACTCCTTGCGAGCCGGGAACATTCGCTGCAGCTCTGCGTTGCGGGTGAGTACGCCGTGGTTCTCCACGGCGGTGAGGAACAGGCGGAGGTCCTCGACGCTCATCCAGCGGACGGCTTTGTCGCGGGCGGCCTGCGGCAACGGCTCCCACCAGGTGTGCCACTGCGCCTGTCGTTGGAGTCGTGGGTCCCCACCGATCCTCACGATCGCGTCGAGCCACTCGTCGCACGGAGCGGTGTCCGGCTTGTCCGTCATGGCGACGAGGATCTGGTGCCCGAAGTACATGTCGTCCGTGCCCAGGGACTCCACGACGGTCTTCGACGTGAGCTCCGCCAAGAAGCCGAGCCCGTCAGCGCGCGTGTGGTCGGCCGACCCGATCTTCTCGAGGAAGACCGCCTCGCGGACGCGGATGCCGTACCGCCCGTTGACGTGCCCGTTGATACCGATGAGGCGCAGCCAGTCCGCCAGAGCCATCCCCGTGGCTCGCAGCCCCTGCGCGACGGCGCGCGGCGCCTCGATGTCGAGGAGGAACTCGGAGTTGTACCGGAAGGCGTCGACGATGTCGCGGCTCGCGGGCGGGCTCGGTGATGGTGGCGGGGGTGGTGGGCCGGAGGCACTTGCGTGGGATGGAGGCGGCGGGGGCGGCGTCTCCGCGCGAGTCCTGCGGACCGGGATCTGCGTGACGGCTCGCTCGACGGCGGTGCTCGTGGCCTCGAACAGTCCCGGGGACCAGGAGTCGAGGCGGTCGAAGTGGGTCAGGAACATCGATGCGAGTGCCGCGACGAGCAACCGGGAGGGACGAGGTGCCTGTGAGTCGACGAGCAGCGACACGACAGCCGGGGTCATCGACGCGCGGGCTCGTTCGCGGTCCTCCGACCAGACCGTCACGACGGCGCGGGCGAAGCGCCGCTCGGGGAGGCGTGCGGAGAGCAGATCGATCCGCCCGGAGTCGATCAGGCGGCGGACCTCGGCGAGCAGCAGGTCGAACTGTCGGCCTGTGCCGGCGCGGGCCGTGAGGCGCTGGGCACGGTCCGTGAGCCGGTCCCACGAGTCGAAGGACCCGACGGGCCATCCGGGGAGGAACAGCTCGGGCCTGGTCCCCATGTCAGGGCACCTGGCCGGTCGCGTCGGCATCCTCGAGGATCGCCGAAAGTTCCTCCGCCGTCGGACGGATCACGGTGAACCGCACGTCGATGCGCCGGTTCGCGGCACGATCCGCCTCGCTCTCCTGGACGGTCGTCGCGGGTCGCGTCTCGCCGTAGCCAGAGACGGAGAACAGGGGGCTCCCGTCCGTCCGGCGCAGGTCGTCGAGACCTCCGCCGTCGGGCAACGAGGTCTCCCAC
>NZ_JBHXBO010000069.1:0-19220 GCF_042726775.1 Oerskovia sp. NPDC060287 | reverse complement strand
ACGACAGAGAGCTCACCGACCTCGTCGGTGAGCTGTCCACCCGTAGCCCCGAGTTCCGTACCCGCTGGGCCAAGCACGACGTGCGCCTGCATCAGACCGGGGTCAAACGGCTGCACCACCCCGTCGTGGGGGACCTCGACCTGACCTACGAGGGCATGCAGCTCCTCTCCGATCCCGGCCTCGTGCTGTTCGTCTACACCGCCGAGCCGGGCTCGGCTTCACGACAAGGCCTCGACCTGCTCGCCACGTGGGCCGCCACCACCGAGCGCGAGGAACGTGCGGCGAGCCAGGAGCGCACGAGCCAGGGTCCGGGCGCACCCCGGGACCTGACCGCGACCTGACCGCGACCGAAGCCGCGCCACCGACCACCCGCCGCACAACCGTCTCGTCGTGCGGCCGTCCCTCCCACGAAAGGTTCCGCCATGCCCGTACAGATCCCCTCCGTCGTCCTCAACAACGGGGTCGAGATGCCGATCCTTGGATTCGGCGTCTTCCAGGTCTCCGCCGACGAGACCGAGCGCGTCGTCACCGACGCCCTTGCTGCGGGATACCGCCACCTCGACACGGCTGCCGCCTACGGCAACGAAGAGGCCGTAGGGCGCGCCATCAGGTCCAGCGGTATCGCGCGTGACGAGCTGTTCGTCACCACCAAGCTCTGGATCCACGACGGTGGCGAGGAGGGCACCAAGCGCGCGTTCGACACGTCCCTGGAGCTCCTCGGGCTCGACCGTCTGGATCTCTACCTGATCCACCAGCCCCTCGGTGACTACTACAGCTCCTGGCGGGCCATGCAGGAGCTCTACCGTCAGGGAGCCGTCCGAGCGATCGGCGTCTCGAACTTCTACCCCGACCGGCTCGTGGACCTCGTCGAGCACAACGAGATCACCCCGGCCGTGAACCAGATCGAGACCCACCCGTTCTTCCAGCGCGTCGACGACCAAGCCCTCCTGACCGAGCGCGGCGTACAGATCGAGTCCTGGGGCCCCCTCGCCGAAGGCAAGAACAACATCTTCAGCGACCCCGTCCTGACAGCCGTGGGTGCGGCGCACGGTAAGTCCGTGGCCCAGGTGACCCTGCGCTGGCTGATCCAGCGCAGTGTCGTCGCCATCCCCAAGTCGACGCGCCCCGAAAGGATGGCCGAGAACCTCGACATCTTCGACTTCGTGCTCAGCGACGACGAGATGGCACGCATCGCCACCCTCGACACCGGCACCAGCGTCGCGTTCGACCACCACGACCCCGCCATGGTCAGCCACCTCAACGCCACCTCGACCCGCTGATCGGGCCCGCCCACACCGCCCTCGCCTCGGGTCCTCACTGCCCGGGGCGAGGGCCCCAGCCGGGGCTCCGACGCTGCACCCAGCCCCGTCGCCGTCTTCAGGATCAGTCCGCGACAGGCCGTTCGACGACGGGTGACGCAGGCGTCTCGGGAAGGTCCTGGTTCATGGGGTGAAGATCTTCTCGGCGTGGTCGCGCTGGACGTGCAGGTCCCAGTACAGCGGGGAGATCTGGTCTGCGGAGGCGCTGGGTGTGCCCTCGGGGGCGCGGTCACCGATCCAGGCCCCGATGGCCACGTGCGCAGCCTGGATGCCCTCGGGTTCGAGCTCCTTGTGCAGGTTCAGCACCCAGGAGCGCAACGCGGCACCGGCCGTGTTGATGTCACCGAGCATCGGGGTGGGGTCCACCGATCCGGCCCCCGTGGTGAACAGCAGCGTGCCCGCGCCGGCTTCCCGCATCGCGGGCAGCACCACGCCGACCGCCGTGATCGCACCGTAGACGAGGTATCGCATCTGCAGGTCGACATCGGCGGCGGTGAGCCTGCTGGGCGTCAGGAACTTCGGCTCGGGTCCGCCCGGCGAGTACTCGAGCACGTCGATCCCCCCGAAGTGCTCGGCGGCGGCCTCCAGCGCGCCGGTGAGCGACTCGGTGTCCAGGACGTCAGCCACGAAGCCTCGGGCAGAGACTCCTTCGGCAGCCAGGTCGGCGACCCGGGCGTCGAGACTGCTCCGACTCCGGGAGAGCAGGGCGACGTCGAAACCGTGAGAGCCGAAGGTGCGTGCAATGGCCAGGCCCATGCCGGGCCCTGCGCCGACGACAGCGATAGTAGGCAAGAAGACTCCTTGAGAAGACGGCCTCGTCCACGGTGGTACGAGGCACAGCGGTTACTAGCCGTTCCTTGGTAACTTTGGATAACTAGACCGCCGCGGTCAAGAAGGCACCTTGAGGTGCCGTGGTTCTCCGGAGGTAACGATGCAGGTCAGTGACGAGGTCGACCCGATCTGCGGGCCGGGCGCGGAGCGGGCACGGGAGGTCCTCGACCTGGTCTCGGACAAGTGGTCCCTGTACGTCGTCGCCGCACTGGGGCACGGACCCCTACGGTTCAACGAGGCCCGCCGAGTCGTGAGCGGGATCAGCCAGCGCATGCTCACGGTGACCCTGCGCCGCCTCGCACGCGACGGTCTCGTCAGACGCACCGTCGTCCCGACGGTTCCCCCACAGGTCACCTACACGCTGACCGAGACCGGGCACACGCTGCGTCGGGCGGTCCGGCCGTTGATCGAGTGGGCCTTCGCCACCGTCGACGACATCGACGCTGCTCGCACTACCTATGACTCTCAGCCATGAGCGCCGCCCCGCGGCTTGCCTAGGACTGCCCGGCACGTCGGCCAGAGAACGGCCTGCTCGCCGCGCATCACCGCCCCGGAACACCCCGGATCCGATGGAGAGCCCTTGGCCAACGCCAGGACCCACGCTGTCCACGAGACCAGCTCACGGGACCCGGCGGTGTTTCGAAAGGGATTGACGGCGGCTTATCCAGCACCGGACGTGGGCCGAGATGGTGGCGTAGCTGTCGCGACATGAGCGCGACCGGTCGGCGCAGAAGGTCGCGGTGCGGCTGCGCCGCGAGCATCCAGATGAGCCGAGCGCGTGGGCGGCGTCTGTTGCCACAGCCCCTGCTCAGCGTGGCCCACCCACTGCCATGAAGTCGTGCGACATCTTCTGGATGCCGATTGTTGCGAGGAATTCGAGCTTGTTCTCGGATTCGCTGCCGGGCTCGGCTGTATACATCATGATCCGGAGGTCATGGCGTTGGGTGGTGAGGATGTCGCAGTCCAGGTCAAGGGCGCCGACCTCGGAGTGGACAACTCTCCTGATGCTTGGCCCGTGCTCGTCGATCTCGTGACTCTCCCAGAGGTCGCGAAACTGGCCGCTCCTCTCGGCTAGGCGCGATACGAACTGCCGCAGCCGAGGGTCGTCGGGATAGCGTCCTGCACTGCGGCGCAGGTCTCCGACCAGAGAAGCGTCAAGGTCTTCTGGGGCCCCGGGACCATGGAGATGGCAATCCGATGCGCCGGTGAAGTGAAGCCACAGAAGATTGCGGTCCGCTTCCCGCAACGCGGAGGGATCACCCATCAGGGCTGCCCACAACGGGTTCCAGAGCAGGAGGTTCCACATCGCGTCGAAGACGGCGACGGGACGTTCGCCGGTGCGCTCGACCAGCCGACGAACGCTCGCGGGCACCATGCGGCTGATGCGTCCGCCACCCGTGGCATGGCCAGCCAGGCGGTACAGGTGCTCCTGTTCCGTGTCGCTGAGCTGCAGAGAGTGGGCGATCGCGACACAGACCTGCACCGAAGGAGCCGAAGAGCGCCCCTGCTCCAAGCGCACGATGTAGTCCACGGACACGTTCGCCAGCACGGCCAGCTCTTCGCGCCGCAGACCTGAGGTGCGCCGGACTGAGTTGGTCGGCAGACCTACCATCTGCGGGGACAGGCGCCCGCGCCACGCTCTCAGCAACGCAGCCAGCTCACCTTGTGCTTCCATGCTCACCATTTTCGCAGCGAGCCCTGTGAAGAGCCTGGTACCCCCGCTCCCAGGATGTGCCGTCCCTGGTCTGCCCCCAGGACGCGCCGTACGTTGATGATGACCACCGGGGCAACCTTCGCTGCCATGAGTAGAAGTCATGAGCAGGCCCAGTCCCTGATGGTCAGGAATACCCATATCCACAATTCCAGTCGTCAGAAGGAATCTACCCATGATTGTCGTCACAGGAGCCACCGGCCAGCTCGGGCACCAGGTCATCAACCACCTGCTGAACCGTGTGCCAGCCGACCAGATCATCGCCGTCGACCGCGAGCCCTCCCGAGTGGAAGAAATGGTCAACCTCGGCGTCCAGGTCCGGTTCGCCGACTACAACGAGCCACAGACTCTGCGGACAGCCTTCGCGGGTGCCGACAAGGTCCTCCTCATTTCCTCCCCCTCAGGCCCGGACGCCACGCGCGTCGCCCAGCATCAAGGTGCGATCCTTGCTGCCGTGGCGTGCGAGATCGAACTTCTCGCCTACACCTCAGTCACCCATGCCCCCACCAACACGATGGGGCTGGCGCCCGTCCACCGGGCGACCGAACGAGCAATCGCCGCTTCCGGGGTACCGGCAGTCATCCTGCGCAACGGCTGGTATGCCGAGAACCACACTGCGGGGATCAAGAACGCCCTCACGTACGGCGCACTCGCCGGTAGTGCAGGCACCGGCCGGATGGCCTCAGCCAGCCGCGCGGACCTTGCCGAGGCGGCGGCCATCGTCCTGACCCTCGATGACCAGGCCGGGAAGACCTACGACCTCACCGGCGACACCACGTGGACCTTGTCCGACCTGGCCACCGAAGCCGCAGCACAGACGGGAACCCCTCTGGCCTACACAGACCTCCCCGCCGAGGAGTACCGACAGGTCCTCGAACAGGCCGGGCTCCCCGGACACATCGTCGACCTCGTCGTCGATGCCGATGTGGCAATCTCCCACGGCACGCTGGACTACGTCACGGACGACCTGAGCACGCTCCTGGGACGCCCCACCACTCCGATGCCCGCCACCGTCGCACTTGCCCTGAAGTCCTAACCGCCCTCTTTGAAGTCGCCCGCGCGCGACGTCGTTGTCGGCGCGGGCGCAGGCTGTGGTGCGGGTGGACAAGGGCTCCGACGGGCGCCTACGCGTCTCCCTGCGCCACCTGGACGAAGAGCTCTCCACCTACGACGTCCCCGCCCACACGTTCGACCGTGTCGCCAAGCTCGTGCCCGGCGAGGTCGTCGACGTCGAGATCGACCTGCTCCCCGTGGGCCTGGCGTTCCACCCCGGCGAACAGCTGCGTCTCGTCGTCAGCGGACGCTCGCTCTTGGGCACCATGATGCCCGGCAACCGCGAGTACACCTCCACCGTCAACGCGGGCAAGCACGTCGTCCACACCGGCGGCCACCGGCCTTCCTACCTCCAGCTCCCGGTCCTGACCGCGTGACTCCACGTCCGCCCTCCTCAGCTTCGGGCGAGGTGGGCGGACGCCCGGGGTACGCCGCGAAGTGCGACACTTACCGCCGGGTGGTGCGTTGGTGGGTTGAGACCGCCACCGTTCGTCAGGCACCACCACCGCGGCCGCGACACGCCGAAAGTACATGTCGCGCAACGAGTGCCCGAAAACCCTCGGTGTCGCAGAACGCGGCCTAGGGGGTTCTCGCTACGGTCACGCCGGCCGGCCCCGCGGCGACGTCGTGAAGGGCGAAGGTCGCAAACCCGAGCTCGCGTCGTGCGCCGCTCAGCCAAGCGTCGCGGTTCTCCCGTGCGGCAGCGAGCGCCTGGCTGCGATCCTCGGTCGTCGGGGCCCGCCGTACGGCCCAGTCGACGAGCGACCCGGTCCAGCTGAACTGGTAGTCGTCCCACTCGGCCAACGTGCTGACGTGCCCGAACGACGGCTCAAAACCGTGCTCATGGAAGGCTCGCACAAGGCCGGCGAGGTCGGGATAGGCGTCGGCAGAGACCTCGAGCGCTGCCAGCGCAGAAGCCGACGGGGTGCTCTCCCAGATGCTGTCGCCCACCAGCGCTTGGCCGCCGGGGCGCAGGTGTCGCCGGACGGCGCCCAGCATGTCCGCCAGCCCACCGAAGGCGTGGCTCGCGCCGACGCACAGCACCACGTCGAACTCCCCGTCGTTCCAGGCGGGGGCATCCGTCTCGATCCAGCGCACCCGGTCGCTCAACCCACGCTCGGCGGAACGCCGGGCGGCAGTGGTAGGGAGCATGTGGTCAATTCCCACGCCGGTGATCCCGGGATGGTCGAGCAGCAGGTGCTGCAACCACTCGCCCTCGCCGCAGCCGAGGTCAACGGCGCGGGCCCCGTCGCTCGGGCTCAGCCAGCCGATCAGTTCGCGAAGCCGCTCGGGCGCCACCGGCGCCGCGATCGGATGTCGCTGGTGGGCGATGTCGAAGATCTCAGAGCGCTCCATCGCAGCAACGCTACAGGTGAGGCGCTCGGCCCAGACCCGAGTGGCCACGAGGGTACGTGTCCTACCCGAGGTCGGTGACGACGTCGAGGGCTATCAGAAGGACCTCGAGAACCTCGAGGTTGCCCCACTCCGGGGCGCAGCCCAACGCAGTCCAGCCCAGATCGACGGCCGCCACCCCGACAAGCGCGCCTTCCCGCAGCAACGCGGAAACGCTCACGGCATCTCCGGCGCCCGAGACCGCCACCGCTTGTCGGGCACATCTGTGTGTGCTCGAGTCGTCAGCATGAAACCCCAGCCCACTCACCTCGCCCGGCGGTCAGCGAAACTCGCGACCTTCGCGTCATGCCTGACCTCAGCCGTCGCAGCCGCGCTTCCTGTCGCGCTCCACGCGAGGAGGCGATGGGTCTGGGTCAGCGAGCCTCTCTGCCGAGCACACCTGAAACGAGAAGCTGCACGAGGACGGTGGCGTCGTACCGGGTGTCGTTCGCGGCACCGATGCAGAGGTTGCCGATGCCCTTGAGCATGTTGTAGGCATCAACGGGCTGAGCTTTGCCGGCAGACTCGAGCGCCGCCTCAAGGAGGGTGCCACACACCGGGACGAGACGGCCGACGAAGTAGGAATGCAGAGCGTCGGACCCAGCACCGTCTCCCTGCAGTGCGCCGGCGAGCCCGTGCTTGGTGACGAGAAACTCCACGAACAGGGCAACCCATGCCCGCAGCGCCGCTTCAGGCGTCGCGCTCTCCGAGAGCAATCGTGGGCCTGCTTCTGCACACGCCTCGACCTGGTGCCGGTACACCGCCACCACGAGCTCGGGTCGCGTCGGAAAGTGACGGTAGATCGTCCCTACACCGACGCCGGCCTTCGCTGCGATCTCCCGCACCGGAGCGTCGACCCCCGAGGTCACGAACACTGCTGCCGCCGCGTCGAGCAGCACCTGCTGATCTCGACGCGGACGACCCGCTTGCTGGGATCGCACACCGTGCGACTGTTCCCTCTCGGCGTCAGCCATGGCCCCATCCTCACACATCCGCTCGCCTGCGCTTGCGTTACGGAGCATCGTTCCGTAACGTTCCGGAACGTTGCTCCGATAACCAGTATCGCAGAGCACAGCTCCTCGGAGAGGAACTTCTCATGACTGCATCAATCGTCAGCACGCTGGACCGCATCATCGGTGCCGGCAGCCCGGTCGTCTCTGTGGCTCCGGTCGCACTCTCTGCCCCGGACCGACCCGTCCCGCTGGAGGTGCGCGTCTCGGCGCCAGCGACTGGCACAGACCTGCCCGTAGTGGTGTTCTCCCACGGCAACGGATGGAACCTCGACGGTTACGCGCCGCTCACCGCGTTCTGGGCCTCTCGAGGGTTCGTCGTGATTCAGCCCACGCACCTCGACTCTCGTCGGAACGGCTTCGGGTTCGACCACCCCGTCTTCCCGACGATCTGGACCGAGCGGATCGTGGATCTCACACGCATCCTCGACCAGCTCGACACCATCGAGGCCGCCGTCCCCGGGCTTGCCGGGCGCGTCGACCGCAGCCGCGTTGCCGCCACGGGTCACTCCTGGGGCGGGCAGACGGCACAAACGCTCCTGGGAGCGCGGACCTTCGACGAAGCGGGCCAGGTCGGCCAAGACATGTCAGACGGCCGGGTCACCGCTGGCATCCTCTTCGCCACGACCGGTCTTGGCGGCGATGACCTGCACCCGTTCGCGCAGGCGAACTTCCCGTTCATGCGCCCCTCGTTCCAGGAGCTGACCACGCCAACCCTCGTCGTAGCGGGCGACCATGACCAGTCCAAGATGTCCAGCCGCGGACCTGACTGGTTCACCGACGCCTACACGCACAGCCCCGGCGCCACCGACCTGCTCACCTTCTACGGCGCCGAGCACGCCCTCGGCGGGATCGTCGGATACGAGGTCGCGGAGACCACTGACGAAGACCCTGAGCGGGTCGCCGTCATCCAGCGGATGAGCACCGCCTACCTTCGCACCGCTCTGCACGTCGACGAGAACAGCTGGCCCGCCGGTCGCGCCGTCTTCAGCGCCGGTTCCGATCCCATCGGGCGCGTCGACAGCAAGTAGGGGGCGAAGAGGTTCGGCTGCCACGCCACGCACCGGTGATCACTGGGCAGGAACCCGAGTGTGGCACTCGTCGACCTGACGAACTTGTGACTGCCGTACGGAAGGACCGCCCATGAGACCCCGGCGCCGCCGCCCTACGACGAGGCCCGACGCCGCCCGAGTGTTCACGGTCCGCCTTCAACCACGTCAGTTGTTGAAGGTAGGCGACGAACAGAGTCAGGTGTTCAAGGCCTGGCACTGGCTCGGTGACGAGGTGGAGACAGGCGCAGAGTGGGTGGGCGCACGTCTCGCCACCGCGGCGCCCGACGGGTTACCGGTTCTGGCCGTTCGACGGCGAGGCTCGCCCGCGCGAGAGGCACATGGAGCGCTCGCGCGGCACGGGCAGGCACGCGCCGTGGATCTGCCCAGGGTGCGGGACGCGGGCGGCGGAGCACTTGCCTCGACATCGGGCGTTGGTCGCCGACCGGGCTCGCGCCTGAGCTGCGGGCCCGTGTCGCCCACGCGGGGTGATCGCTCGTCGCCCGGGCCGTGCACCTCGACCACGTCCGGAAACGACGAGAGGCTAGGAATCGTTGCGATTCCTAGCCTCTCACTGTCGGGCTGACAGGATTTGAACCTGCGACCCCTTGCCCGATGGCCGATGGCACCTGACAACTTCCCAACTTCTCTGATCACTCTCTGACCTGCACGTTTACCGACGTCTTTTCTGACGCTCTCCGAGTAGACTGTCAGCATGGGACTTCGAACGAGGTGGTGGGAGCAGATTCTGGACACCTTTACGGCCCGCTGTCCAGGCTCGATCACGCGTCAATCGCTTTCGGCCTTCAGCCGAGATATGTGCCCGGCCTGGAAGTACTGAACCAAGGTGATCGCCGCGAAGGTTGCCGCTTCCGCCTCTGCGCCGCTCACTCCGAGAGGAACCTCTAAGTCATCGGTTCCGTGACGATCGAACTCGCTGCGCCACACCATTCCCATCAGGTGGTGGATCGTGTCGCGTGAGTCGTTGTGCGCGTCGCCGTCGAGTCGGACACGGAACTTCGAGCGGCCCGTACGAAGGTTGCTCATCAGCTTCCCGAGCGTCGCGGCGTCGTCGTCGGGGGCGAGCGTGCTCTTGCCCGCAGCCTCGATCGCCTTCACCGCATGCCAGTAGGCCACGCTCGGATCCGGGTGAAGGCCGTAGAGCCTGGTCCAGGCCTGCCGTAGGTGTTCTCCCGCCCGCCGTTGGGGCCCTGAGGCAGCCAGATGCGCCGCAGAGTCGGCCGTCGATCACACCTCCTGGCGGATGCCGTAGTAGCAACTACCGTTTTCGTCTGTACCGAGGACCGCGACACGCCAGACAGAGCGGGCGGCTCCGAAATAGTTGATCAACATCTGGCGACGCTCTACGGACTGGTCATCTACGCCACTGCCGAGCGCCCGCAGTGTGAAGTCAATGAAGTGCAGGAGGGTGGCTTGCCGGTCTTTCAGTTCCAGTTGATATAGCAGTGCGTGGGCTTCGTTCGTTGGCGCTCCGAGACGAGGCCCACTCGTCTTGAGGGCGTCATCGTTCTGCACTAGGAACGTCTTCAGGACGCCGTACGCCTCGCCACTCATCTGAGTTCGCGTGGGATAGAATAGTTCCAGCCAATCCCGCAGGAGTCTACGACCATGCTCGTTGAACGTCGTGCGCGGCTTGAGCCACTCGTCGATCGGGGTCCACCCCTCCCGAACTGGCAGCGGCAGCATCCAATCCGCAGCCGCCTGATGGTCGACCGTGCCGCTCTCGTCACTCATGCGAGGAAGGATACGCGGCAAAAGGAACGAGCAGCGCGACGCTAATCTCGCTTTCCCCGTGGCGGTTGCGGAGTCGCCTGGACTATCCGCACGTCCACTGCGCGGCGAGGTGCGAAGCAGTTCGCCCTAGTCGCACGCCAACAGGGGGCCTTATGTAACGATTCGGCAGGTCGAGCGTCAGGTGTGCGTTGATCGGTTGAGACCGCCGCCGTCTCTCGGGCATCGCCGAGGGAGGTTCTGCGGCATCAGTGTCGCCAGGTCCAGTTCTCGGGTAGGGCAAACTGGTCGAGATCGTCAACGCCGGACTGGTGCAGGATACCCTCGGCGAGGTCCACGGCCGCAGCACGCATCGTGGGCCGGTCACGCGGCGCGTCTAGAAGTGCATCAATCGAAGGAACCCTCGTGAGCGGCCGGGTCCACGACTGGATCTGGGCGGTCGTGTGTTCCCTGGCACCTGCCGACCGCGCCCAGATTGACTCAGTGTCACTAGGGTCGATGACGATGCTGGTCAGCATGCTCACGCCAGCGGCGATCCGCCGGGCAGTGAGCCGCGCATCCGCCATCACCACAGCCGAGGCGCAGACGAACTGCACGGACGTGGCGCCGTTAGCACTCCGCGCTTCCTCGCGGCCATACGCTCGGTGAATCGAGGCTACGGGAAAGGCCAAGACCGAGGACCCGTCGTCGTGGAGCTCGGCGCAGGTCCGTGCTTGCGAGCCCTCTCACAGGCTTCACGCACGGCATCGACGTCCGGTCGAGGGGCTCCGATCGGTTGGCTCACCAATGGGGTCGTGGCGACGACGGCCCAGCACCGCGTTTCCCTCTCGGGAATCCGAGACTGTCAGTCATCTCATGGGCCAGGTGCTCCAGCCGGACGAGCATGTTGCTCTGACGAGCGAATCGGTCGCGGCTAACGCGCTAGAGGTCTGGGGCGCAGGACTTGAACAAGTGGTCTGGCGTCGGGTGCGCCGTCTCCTTCGCCCACAAGCCTGCTACTAGGTAGCATCTGGTGTGCCCACCTTCGAGGACAACCTCTTCACTCGGTTCTCGCGCGAGAACCGGCCGTTATCACTGGCTCTGAACCACCGAGCCAAGGAATGCCTCCGCGTGCACCTCGTACCTTACTCCGAGGAGGAGAAGCGGACCCTGCCGGTCACCGACCTGGTAGCCGGGCTCGTCGCCAAGATCACCCTCGACCCGCCCGCACTTGGCGAGGGCGTCCGCCAGATCGGACACTCCACCGAAACGTCACGACCGCTCGTCGAGCGCGGCGCGAAGGGCCTGGTGCACATCTTCACTTTTGCGCTAGAGACCACCGGGGACGCCGAGTGGCTCGCGTACTGGCCGGACCAGGTCGCGCCCGGTGTGGACCCCGTGGACGCCGGTTTCAGCGACGACGTCCACGAGCAGATCCCGGCCGACGAATGGACCCCAGAGGCCGCGCTGACGAAGTGGGAGCAACGTCGCCTTGCCAGCCGGTGGAGCCTCCGCTCTGACGGTGAGACTCGCGTGCTAACAGTCCGCGTCGACGTGACCCCAGAAGACGTGCTAAGAGCGGCGGACTCCGATCAGATCAAGTCCAAGATCGTGCACGACTGGATCGACGAGATCCGACCTATCATCGACGCGATCTCAGCGCAGGTCAGGGATTTCAACACCATCACCCTACCAACCCTCTACACCGAGAGAATCACGGAACTCCAGCGGAACCTGCGTGGCTTCCACCGCATCTCGACGGAGATCGAAATCCCCTTCGAGCGCCTGTCGCAGCCCGAACTCACCGTCGAACCAGTCGACGGACCCGGTACTGAGCCGACGGTGACGGACGTGGTACTGGATGCTCACCGCCTGTCCAAGGCCTCATTCGAGGACGTCGTACGGACGATCCGCGTCTGGGGTAGTGGCGTGGAACGGTACCCGCGCCCCTACTCGCAATTCACCGAAGACATGCTCTCTGACACTCTTTGCGTGACGCTCAACGCAGCACTGCCGGGCGCCGACCGCGAGGTTTACCGCAAGGCAGGCAAGACCGACGTGACAGTCCGGGCAAACGCCGTCGACGAAGGGCTCGGCCCCGAGACGGTCTTCGTGTGCGAGAACAAGATTTGGGGCGGTAGGTCCGAAGTCCCCAGCAACGTCGACCAGCTCCGCGGCTACTTGGACGCCCGCGACACCGCCGCCGTGCTGCTGTACTGCGTCCGCATCAAGAACATGGACCACGCAAAGCGAGAAGCCCTCTCCGCACTCCGTGAGGTCAACGGCTTCGTGCGGGAGGTGGGGCACATCTCCGAGTGGCCGCTGCTACGCCTCGAGCGCGACGGTCGTGGGATCGACCTCCTCGTTGCCTTCGTGCACACCTACGACCAGAAGGCAGACGAAAAGAACCTGGGCTGAGCAACAAGGGCCCGGGCGCAAGGGCCATGAGCCGGGTTCGATACGGCGCCGAACCGCAAGTGGAGGTCATCGCATGGCGCGCTTGGCACACTTTCCGGGCAGAGGCACAGCTCCCGCTGGACACGACAGGTAGCGAACAGCATCATCCGTGCCTACTGGGAACTCCAATGCATGGCTCGCGCTGCCGACTATTCGGGGCCGGCGTCGCCGCTGCACCTTGCTTCAGTAGGTGTAGTCGTCTGGCACGTATTTGAAGAGCTCTTCCACGTAATCCTCGACTACCGCCAGCGTCTCGAGCTGGTCGTCAAGTATTGCGGCAAGCGCGGGGAAGTTCGTCTGCTCCTGGGTGTCCGGCAGCTGGTGCGCGTACCGGAACCTCATGCCCGTGCCGTCAGCCTCGTGCAGCAGGTCGATGGTCTCGACGACACTCGCCGGGAAGTCGGACGGCAGGCTGAGGGCCGCGAAGTGCTCTTGGACCTCCGCTAGAAGTGGCGCAAGTCGGTGCCCGTGCTCGAATCGCAACCGCTGCTGCACGTTCGCCGGTTCCAGGTCGGCGGTGGAGGGCTCGCGATACCGTCGTCGGACACCGGCGAGGTATGCGGCGAGGTGCTTGAGACGTAGCTCATACGCATGCCGGTACAGCATCAGGAACGGCATCAGGATCGTGTCGTCTTCGGGCCTGCCGCTGAACGTCGAGGCCAACCGCCTAGCCGCCTCATGGTAGGCGTAGGCATAGTCACTCACCTCCTGGTACGGGTAGCGCACGACCATGTCGCCGTACATCGACGACGGGAACGATGCGAGCAGACGGACCGGCTGCTTCGCTTCATCGTCCTGCCCTGCCAGCAGCTCCGCGTTATCCATGCGGAGACCCTAGCGCGCACTGGCTCCAGCGATGCGGCTTCTAGCTGTACCCGGCCAGGAGGTGGTGGCTGCGTGCCTGGTTGAACGAACGAGAACCTCCGAGTGGGATGGACCTACCGGCAGGCCTGCACCTTCCAACGACGAACGCATTGCCGCTCTTGCGCACTGGATCGAGTACTACAAACAATGAACACGCTCAGCGGACGACCGCCAATCGGCCGACTGCAACCAACGTGATGGCCGGGTACACCTAGTAACACAAGGGTGTCGGCGATACCGTCGACGGGATCGGGTCGGGAGACTTGCGGCTTAAACAACCCAGACGGCTATCGCGCCCATGTCGAGCAAGTCATGCATCGCGATCTCATCTCTAGTGCTGACGAAACGCAGTCAGGTTCGCCTACAGTCACGATAGGGGCCGCTACAACTTCACCGAGTATGCTCCGGGCGGACTTCACATACCCCCCGACACTAAGGCTGAAGTCTCATGAGGCACGGCCGTCCGCGGTGGTGATGATGGGCACGTCGATGCGGTCTCGGGCGACGATGATCCCACCCTGGATGACGTAGCACTCCAAAGCACGCCTTATTGCCAGCGGCGTTTGGTGAAGCAGATGTCCGCCTGCTTCTCGTATGTCTTGTGGGTGTACGCCACTCGTCCGAAGGCCTCGCGAACCTGGGCAAGCAGGAAGCTGTCGCGGCCGGCGGTCGCGGCATCCTCGTCGGTCATCTCGCTCCGATCGCTCATGAACAGTCGAGTACACGCAACCAGCGAGTGCACCCGATCTGAGTATGGCGCCGACCTCCGACATTGAGGAGCGGGTACGTCACTGCGATGGGGATCCCGTCGGCCATTATGCCGCTCAGCGGCGATCGGCTCCTGGATAGGGCTTTGGCATGGTGCTTGCCGCTGTCTTGATGTAGTGCGATCCTCGACGCCCAACGACTCATCGATGCAGGCGAACCAACTTCCCGTGGCGCCCTCGAGCCCGGCATGTCACGGGCCACACTCTACCGACGCATCGCCGCCCTCTCCGCAACCCGAAGCCCACCCTCTCCCCTAGCGCTTTGGCGCCAACCATCAGGAGCTACTCAACCCCGGAATGCAGACATGCCGGAGCCCACTAGCACCGATTCCGTGCTCCTCTGGCTGCCCGTGTCTTCACGGACAAAATGCGGGACAAATACTGCTTGCGACAACCTTGGCGTCCTACGCCAGCATCCACGCACAACGAGACCTGCCCAAACGTCGCGCAGCAGGACCCCGGCTACGGTCGAGGGCGCCACCAGCCTGGGCACACTCCAAGATCATGCGTGCAAACGGCGCATGAGACCGCATCCGGGCCGACGGTCAAGAAGCCTACTTTGGCGCCGCGACATGGTTGGCGGGGACCTCCTTGCGGCAGGAGGCACAGTACCGGTACCGCAGATCCCGGACGTCACCCCGACACGACGCAGACCTGATCGCGACCGTTCTCTCAGGTCCAGTCGGGTAGACGAGGCCAGGCCCGACCGCTGAGGACATCAGGAGAACCCGGACGCCCGACCACAACATGTTGTCCCCGCCCGCACGTCAGGCACTAGGTGTAGTGTCTTCACCAAAGATAGCAGCCGCGTAGTTCCAGCGATGTTCTTCTGCGACCGGCATGGCGTGCCGCCTCGCACCGACAGTCTTGACGAAGGGCAATCATCGATGACTCCCATCACCACGGCAGGGCCGCGCTTCGACCTCGACCGAATGCTCCGCAGCGGTCTGGCCGAGCTGGACATCACGGAAGCCGAGCACGAACTCGTCGTGCGCCGCTACAGCGAGCTCGGCGAGGTCCTCGACGAACTGTGGTCGTCGACACGAGGTGACAACAAGGTGTTCTCCCAGGGCTCGTTCAGGCTCGGAACAGTCGTGCGCAACGTCCACCGCAACGACGACATCGACATCGACATCGTGGCGATGCGAGACATCGGGATGGCGTCGATCACGCAGGAGTCGCTGAAGGCCGAGGTCGGTGACGCCGTCCGGCGCTACTCGCGCCGCGTGATCAGCGGCGGTCCGACCGTCGAAGAGAGCTCGCGCTGCTGGACTCTCACGTGGCCTGGCATGCATATGGACGTCCTCCCCGCCGTTCCCGCCACGGACGGCGGCCCCCACGGGCTGCGGATCACGGACAGGACCGTCCGGCACTGGCTCCCGTCGAATCCCGTGGGCTACGCGAACTGGTTCCACGCCCGCGCAGCAGCAGGGCTGACCGCCAGTGGCGCCCTCGAGGAGAAGCGCTTGGAGATTGAGGCTGTCCCGGAGTGGGACTACCGTTCGGCGCTCCAACGGGCGGTCCAGGCGCTCAAGCGCCACCGGGACGTCTACTTTGGCGGTCGCTCGCACCAGCGGCCGTCGTCGATCGTGCTGACTACGCTGGCAGCGCACGCGTACACGGGCGGCAACGACCTCTACGATGTCGTGCGGCGACTGGTCCCGGAGATGGGCGAGCACCTCCTCTACGTCGACGACAGCTGGGTGCTCTCGAACCCCGCACAGCCTGACGAGAACTTCGTGGACTCGTGGGCCGAGGAGCCGAACCGGTCTGGTCACTTCTTCGAGTGGCTCCGCGCAGCAGCGGCCGACTTCGCCGGTCTCGAGACCAAGTCTGGGCTCAACGAGACCCTTCCCGCCCTTGGGGCTGCGTTCGGTCAGCGCTTCGAGAGGGGCGCCAGTCGAGGTCTTGCCGCACAGATTGGCAGCGCACGCGCTAAGGGCGAGCTCCTCCTCACCGCCGGTGGACTGAGCATCGCAAACAGCACGCCGCACATCCAACCTACTGTCGTCCGGGACCACGGGTTTGCCGGTGGCGCCCGTTAGGACGAGCCTCGCCGTCCAGGCGCTGTGGCTCCAGCGGGCGTTCCCGGAAGGTACCGTCCGACTTCAACCGAGTGCGCTCGTCTGGCGTGCCCATGTCCGACCGCTGCCGTCCGCGGGAACCTACCTTCTCGAGCTCCGGGCCGACGGGAGAACCGCTCCTAGCATCCGTGTCATAGACCCAGACCTCGTTCCGGACAACCACGGGCGCATCCCGCACGTCTACGAGGACGGGAGCATCTGCGTCGCGCAGGCTGGCGACTGGCGCCGCTCCATGCTGTTCGTGCGGACGGTCGTCCCGTGGGCCTTGGAGTGGCTCGTCTTCTACGAGATGTGGCTCGCCACAGGCATCTGGATGGGCGACGGCGACGACCGGATGGACGAAGCTTCCCAGGCCGCGATCCTCCATCCGTACTCCTTGTCGTACGCCGACCGCGAATCAACCCAGCCCAGAAAGGACTCGGCATGAGCGCCGAATCGCCCAGCACCGGTCCGAGCACCGACGCCGACGCCACAGCCCTCGATTTCCGGGTGCGCGCGGACAGCGAGCTCCAGACGCTGCAGGAGGACTTGCTATGGACCGAGAAGGCTCACTTCGCACGTGCGGAGACCCTCTCCCGCGTGAACTTCTGGATCGGGCTGGTCGGGACCGTGTCGGCAGCAACCGCCGTCGGAGCGATCGTCACCGAGCGCTCACCGCTGATCGCCAGTCTCGCCGCCCTCGCCGCCGCGATCGCCTCGGGGCTGCTGACCTTCCTCAAGCCGCCGGACCTCGAGAAGCGGCATCTCGATGCCGGACGTCGGCTCGGCGCACTACGCGTGCGCGTCCGGCAGGCGATCCGCTTCGACGTGCCGCCGGGGTCGAGCACACCCACTCACGAGTTGAGGGCACTCGCGCGCACCTTTGCCGACGAGAAGGCCGAGATCGACGCAGACTCGCCGGCAACATCAGGTCGCGCCTTCAGTGCTGCGCGCAAGAAGATCGAGGCCGGACACTTCGAGCACGCTGACGGCACACCATCGGCTCGACCTGCAGCGCCAGCACCACGTCAGAGCCGCTAGCGTCGCGGGCGTAGACCCTGGGTACCCCCAGCGCCCACCGATCCCTTCCCTAGCCACGACGACGATCTCGAATGACTGGCGCCAGTGCTGGGCGATACGGTCCTGGGAGAGGCCGTAGCGCACCTCGAGTCCACGACCTCGCCCGCGCCCCAGTCGGCTACGACAGCACGAAGTCGATCAAGACGTCAGGTCCATGCCGCGTCAAGCTTCTGCCTCAGAGTGGTCGTTCGCCTGTTCGGTCACCAGTTGCTGCAGCACGCCGAGGACGTCAGGGACGGTGTGGACGCGTTCGATGTAGTGCTTTGCAGCGACAGCCTCCGTGTTCCCCAACACGGACGCAGCGACTCCTACGTCGTACCCGTGGGCTTTGAGAGTGGTGGCGACGGTCGCGCGCAGCATGTGCGGGTGGACGGTCCGCGGGTCGATGCCAGCGGCCTCGAGCGCCGCCCTGAGGGAGCGTCTTGCGTTGTTGCTCTGCCAGTAGGTGCCGGTCCGTGTGACGAACACCGGTGCCTGCGGATCGACCTGCTCTGGTCGGATGGAGCGGAGCGCGTCTGCTGTGAACGGCGGGACAATGATCGTGCGCATGCCCGTGTCGGACTTCGTCACGTCCTGCCTGATCTCCCTGTTGTTCACTGTCGTCATGGTGGCGACGATGGTCACGGTCGAGACGCCGCCCTCCTCGTGGTCGGCGAGGTGGACCTCTGACCAGTGCAGGGCCAGGGCTTCCCCGATCCGGCATCCGGAGCCGAGCAGCAGGTCGATGAGGACGGGAAGGTAGGGCGAGGGCGGGGGCCCGGACCGCGCCTTCTTCTCGCTGCGGTGGCTGCGCACTGCATCGCGCAGCGCGCCGATCTCCGGCACCGTGAGCGCTCGCGGGTGCACCTTTCTCCGTGGTGGAGACGTGGTCGCGGTGATGGGGTTGTATCCGGAGATGGCGCCCATCCGGATGGCGTAGTCCAGGATCTGCTTGACGATGGAGCGGCACTTGCGCCGCTTGTCCACCAGGGTGTGTTGTGCGCCAGCTTCTGCACCGATCGAGGCGAGCCAGCGTTCCAGTCGTGGTGTGGTGAGCTCGTTGAGACTCAGGGCGCCGATGGCGGGCACGATGTCCGCCTTGAGGGTGCGCATGTCCTTCTCGACGGACTGCACGCGCACTCGCCCTCCTTCGGTCTGGGCTTCCAGGAGCCGCGCGGAGATCCAGAGCCTGGCCGCGGTCTCGAAGCGGGAGCCAACGGTGAGCTCGGAGTCGGTGTATCCGCCGTAGATCTCGTGCTTGGACCTCCACAAGGCGACCGCGCTCTCGGAGGTGTCACCGGTGGCTCGGATACGTCGGACGCGTCCGTCACTGCCGCGCCCGCGCGCGTCGACCACCCACCGTCCGTTGGGGGTCTCCTGGGGGTTCAGGGCTCCGTGCGCACCGATCTCGCGGCGGGGCCGGCCACCTCTGATCGTCGTCACGCGGACCTCCAGAACGCATCGTCGAGATCCTGGGCGGAGCTCGCGTTGGTCGGCAAGGCCGATGCGATCGGTTGCGCTGACTGGTCTGGTTCGACGCGCTTCTCGAGCCACTCCTCGACGTCGTCGGGCCGGAACCGTAGCGAGCATCCGACCCTCAACGCCTTGGGGCCACGCCTCTCAGCATGCCAACGGAACACGGTGCGGTGCGACACCCCGAGGTGTGTCGCCAGGTCGTCGACGCTCCAGAGGGGGCGGTCGAGTCGGGTGCGGGGCTGGTTGGTGTGTGTGTCATCCATGACGTCTCTGTACGCGGGGTTCCACGCTGCTCTGTCCCTCCATACTCGCGTGGGGAGCAGGTTCCTGGACAGACCGAGGAGGTTTTTGGACAGACAGACGACGAAAAGCCCAGGTCAGGAGGCTGAAAAACACCTCCTGACCTGGGCATACTGTCGGGCTGACAGGATTTGAACC